>MHEI01000102.1:0-975 GCA_001805165.1 Nitrospirae bacterium RBG_16_43_11
TTATTAGTGTCACTGACAAAACCGGAGTTGTAGATTTCGCACGAAATCTTGCAGACATGGGTGTATCTATAATCTCAACCGGAGGAACTTCAAAGACACTGAAAGAAGCCGGGTTAACGGTAACAGACGTGTCCCAATATACCGGCTTTCCTGAAATGATGGACGGACGTGTAAAGACACTGCACCCAAAAGTTCATGGCGGGATCCTGGGCAGGCGGGATAAACCTGATCACATGAAACAGATGCAGGAACATGGTATAGAACCTATAGACATGGTAGTTATTAATCTTTATCAGTTTGACAAGGCTGTTGCCAGACCAGGATGCACACTTGAAGATGCTATTGAAAATATAGATATTGGAGGCCCTTCAATGATAAGGTCTGCTGCAAAGAACTTTGAGTCAGTTGCAGTTGTTACAGACCCTGCTGATTACAATTTGATAATAAAAGAGATGGAGCAGGCAGGAGGCACTCTTTCGCACGACACAAAATTCAGACTTGCTAAGAAGGCTTTTTCGACCACAGCAAAATATGACACCATGATTGCGCATTATCTGGAGAAGGTTTCTGAGAAACCTGAAGAAACGATACACTTTCCTGAGATTTTCACGCCGGCTTTTGAGAAGGTACAACATCTGAGGTATGGTGAAAATCCTCATCAGCGCGGGGCATTTTACAGGGAGGTGGGATTTAGCGGCGCCTCCGTTGCCAGGGCAAAAAGACTGCAGGGAAAGGAAATGTCTTACAATAATTACCTCGATGCCAACTCTGCACTGGAACTTGTAAGGGAGTATGATGAGCCGACTGCTGTTATTATAAAACACAATAACCCATGCGGTGTTGCCTCTGCTGATGATCTAAAAGATGCATATTGCTTAGCACGAGATACTGATCCTGTATCATCATTCGGAGGTGTAATTGCATTTAACACTATAGTAGATGAATACACTGCTGAGGAAATAGCAAAGACATTTG
>MHEI01000102.1:1036-1679 GCA_001805165.1 Nitrospirae bacterium RBG_16_43_11
TAATGTACGCTTATTGGAAACAGGTCCGCTCGACATTATAGCTGAAGGCACTATGGACTTTAAAAGGATTGTCGGTGGACTCCTGATGCAGGATATGGACCTTGGGGTAAATACTGACATCGAAAATCTTAAGATTGTCTCAGTACGGCACCCCTCTGATGAAGAAATTGAATGTCTTCGATTTACATGGAAGGTATGCAAGCATGTCAAGTCGAATGCAATTATTTTCGGAAAGGGGACACAGACTGTAGGGATAGGCGCGGGTCAGATGAGCCGTGTAGATTCTGTCAGGCTTGCCGTATCAAAGGCAAGGAGTGAGATTAAAGGGTGCATAATGGCATCTGACGCATTTTTCCCCTTCAGGGATGCCATAGATGAAGCAGCAAAGGTTGGCATTACCGCAATAATTCAACCGGGCGGCTCTATAAAAGATGATGAAGTGATAAAGGCAATTGATGAATATAATATGGCAATGGTGTTTACCGGTGTCAGGCATTTCAGGCATTAGTAATATGAAAGGGCTTTTCAGGTGAATGTTTTAGTTATAGGAAGCGGCGGCAGGGAACATGCGCTTGTATGGAAGATTGCGCAGAGCAGGCGTGCAGGCAAAATATATTGTGCCCCTGGAAATGCCGGTATAGCA
>MHEI01000102.1:1738-2510 GCA_001805165.1 Nitrospirae bacterium RBG_16_43_11
TATGGAAAAAAAGATTGGCCTTACGGTGGTTGGACCTGAGGCGCCTCTTGTGATTGGCATTTCAGAGGCATTCAGAAAAGGGGGGCTGAGAATATTTGGCCCATCAGGTAATGCCGCACAATTAGAGGGGAGTAAGGCATTCTCCAAGGGCATTATGCAAAAATATGGTATTCCTACTGCTGAGGCCCGGGTATTTACTGATGATGAGGATGCTATTAAGTATATCAAGGATAAGGGAGTTCCAATTGTTGTTAAGGCAGACGGTCTTGCTGCCGGCAAGGGTGTAGTTGTATGTTCAAATGAAGATGAGGCAATAAGAGCAGTAAATATGATAATGTCTGAACGGTTATTCGGTGATGCCGGAAGACAGGTAGTTATTGAGGAATGTCTTCAGGGGGAAGAGGCGTCATTCCTTGTCTTTACTGACGGAAAGAGTATTATTCCAATGCCTTCCTCTCAGGACCACAAGAGAGCGCTGGACGGTGACAAGGGACCTAATACAGGCGGGATGGGGGCATACTCACCAGTTCCAATCATAGACAGGGAGATGCAGGACAGGATTATGGCAGATGTCATGATCCCTGCTGTAAATGGCCTCAACGCAGAGGGATATCCTTACGAAGGTGTTTTATACGCAGGAATCATGTTAACACCTCAGGGACCAAAGGTGCTTGAATTTAATTGCCGCTTTGGCGACCCGGAGGCACAGCCAATACTGATGAGATTAGAGTCTGATATCCTGGATATAATTGATGCTGTAATTGATAAAAGA
>MHEI01000102.1:2575-2754 GCA_001805165.1 Nitrospirae bacterium RBG_16_43_11
TTATCCTGATAAATATTCAACCGGTCAGATCATAAAAGGATTAGATGACATTGAAATGATGACTGACATTATTGTCTTTCATGCAGGGACAAAGACGGATGGGACAAACATTTTCACGTCCGGAGGAAGGGTGCTTGGTGTTACAGCCCTCGGAGAAGACATAAAGTCAGCAATTGAGA
>MHEI01000102.1:3024-6257 GCA_001805165.1 Nitrospirae bacterium RBG_16_43_11
GCTGTAAAAATGCTCGACAAGTTTAATGTCACATATGAGGTTATAGTAGCCTCTGCACATAGAAGTCCTGGTCTTGTGCATGAGTTTTCAAAAGGGGCCGAGGAGGCCGGTTTTGAGGTTATTATCGCCGGCGCCGGCGGAGCGGCACACCTGCCTGGTGTAATAGCAGCGGAAACCGTGCTTCCTGTAATTGGCGTGCCTATTGATTCATCCCCCCTGAATGGATTTGATTCTCTACTCTCTATAGTGCAGATGCCAGCCGGCGTGCCTGTGGCGACTATGGCTGTGGGAGTCGCCGGCGCAAGAAATGCGGCATTACTCGCTATACAAATACTGTCACGAAAGGACATCACCCTGTTAACACAACTCAAACAATATAAAAGTGACATGGCTTATGCGATAGAGAAGAAACAAGAAGCAAGAAACAAGAAACAAGAATGAAAGTCATAAATATAGACCAGAACAATCCCGATCCTTTAGTGGTTTCTGAAATAGCCGAATTATTTAAAACCGGCGCAGTTATTGCATTTCCTACGGATACATTCTATGGACTGGGAGTTGACATCACAAACGAGCGTGCAATTGAGCGGATTTTTTCCATTAAAGAAAGAATGCGTACGAAACCAATACTTATTTTAATATCAGATAAGAAAGAACTTCGTTCTTTTATTGCAGACAGGGATATACCTATTACAGCAGAAAGGTTAATGAATGCATTCTGGCCAGGTCCCCTGACTATAGTTTTTCGTGCATCAGAATCAGTTTCGCCATTACTGACAGCATATACCGGAAAGATTGGAATACGCTTGCCTGACAATGAGTTATGCAGAAATGTTATAGCCAAACTTGAACATTCTATTACCGCAACAAGCGCAAATATTACAGGAGAAAAGAGTCTCGAAAATCCGGAAGATGTTATAAAGGCTATAGGAGATAAAATTGATGTATTAATAGACGGTGGTACAACCAGGGGGGGCTATGAATCTTCTGTTGTTGATGTCACAGGGAAACAGCCTGTAATCCTGAGAGAGGGAGCCATCTCCGGCTCAATGATCAATGAGGTCATTATGGGAGTAGGTTGTTGAAACTGATAGTACAGATACCATGTCTTAATGAGGCTGACACACTTCCGGATACAATTAAGGCTATTCCCCGCAAGATAGCCGGTATAGATGCTGTTGAAATTCTGGTTATAGATGACGGGAGTAGTGACCGGACATCGCAGGTTGCCAGGGAATGCGGTGCGGATCATGTAATAAGGTTCAAGATGAATCAGGGTCTTGCAAGGGGATTTATGGCAGGACTTCAGACATCTGTAACTCTTGGAGCTGATATTATTGTGAATACAGATGCGGATAATCAATATAATGGTGGAGACATCCCAAAACTAATACAACCAATCCTTGACGGCAGGGCTGATATAGTTATAGGTGACAGGGAAGTAGAGACTATCGGGCATTTTTCTTCATCCAAGAAATTTCTTCAGAAACTCGGAAGCTGGGTTGTAAGAATAGCTTCTGATACCCATATACCTGATGCAACAAGCGGATTCAGGGCATATAGCCGTGATGCTGCCCTGCATACTAATATTGTATCCGGCTATACCTATACACTTGAAAGCATTATTCAGGCAGGTCAAAATCGTCTCGCAATAACGCATATCCCTGTCAGGACAAATCATGTACTTCGCCAATCAAGGCTTATTTCAAGCGTTCGCAACTATATTGTCAGATCTGCATCAACTATTGTAAGGACATATGCCATGTACAGTCCTCTTAAGTTTTTCTTTTCAATAGGAATGATAGTTTTTCTTGCCGGCTTGATCTTAGCTGCCAGGTATCTGTTTTATTTCTTCATTGGAGAAGGTGCAGGCCATATTCAATCTCTTATATTGGCAGCCATATTGATGATGCTTGGTTTTCAGACTGTTGTAATTGGTCTTATATCAGATTTGATCGCTGCTAACCGAAGATTAAGTGAAGAGGCCGTCTACAGATTGAGGAAAATGGACAAGGAGGTATAAATAGTATGGATTCTTTGATTAAGAAATTAGAGCAGAAGAGTGCAAAAATAGGGATAATAGGCATGGGCTATGTTGGCCTGCCATTAGCTTTAGAATTTTGCAAAGTGGGTTTTGATGTCACCGGCATAGATTTAGACAAGAAAAAGATTGACTCCATCAACAATGGAAAGTCTTATATAGAAGATGCAACTGATGCTGATATAGAATCAGCAGTCAGACAGGGGAGACTTCATGCCACTACTGATTTCAGTGTATTGCAGCAACTTGACACCGTAAGTATTTGTGTACCCACGCCGCTCAGAAAGACAAAAGACCCGGATATATCCTATATAATAAGCGCCACTAAGGAAATAAAGAAATACCTTCATCCCGGTCAGCTCATAGTCCTTGAGAGTACTACCTATCCCGGCACGACAGATGAGATAATTTTGCCTGAACTTGAAAGCAGCGGTTTAAAGGTTGGCGTTGATTTCTTCCTTGCATTTTCACCTGAACGTATAGATCCGGTAAACAAACTCTTCAACACTAAGAATACACCCAAGATAATAGGCGGGGTTACATTAAAATGCACTGAATCTGCCAGGGCATTATACAGCCAGGCTGTTGATAAAATTATAACAGTGGGCTCCACCAGGGCCGCAGAGATGGTTAAATTACTTGAGAATACATTCAGGGCTGTGAATATAGGGCTTGTTAATGAAATAGCAATTATCTGTAATAAACTTGGCATGGACGTCTGGGAGATTATAGATGCCGCGGCCACAAAGCCATTCGGGTTTATGCCATTCTATCCCGGCCCCGGACTCGGCGGACATTGCATACCTGTAGACCCGCTCTATCTTTCATGGAAGTTAAAAATGTTTAACTACAATGCACGGTTTATTGAGCTTGCAAGCGAGGTAAATACCAATATGCCGTATTTTGTGGTAACCAAGGTATTTGATGCATTGAATGCACATAGAAAAAGCATTAACGGGTCTAATATACTTGTACTCGGAGCAGCATATAAGAAAGATGTTGGAGATGTCAGAGAATCGCCGGCACTTGACGTAATCAGATTGCTTAAGGATAAGGGTGGTGTGATATCATATAATGACCCTCATATCCCTCTCCTTCATGAGGATAATATGGATCTCAGATCTATTGACTTGAGTGATTACTCTGCATTGAATAATTATGATTGTACTGTTATTGTTACCGATCACTCTTC
>MHEI01000102.1:6277-8968 GCA_001805165.1 Nitrospirae bacterium RBG_16_43_11
TCTAATATTGTAGTTGATACGCGTAATGCAACTAAGGGTATAGTATCAAATAAAATTGTGAGGTTATAGATCATATGGAAACTTATTTAGTTACAGGTGGCGCAGGCTTTATAGGATCGAATATCGTAGAGACTTTACTTGAACAGGGACATTCTGTCCGTGTCCTCGATAATTTCTCTACCGGGAAAAAGGCTAACATCGAAAGGGTTATCAGTCATCATTCATTAGTCCCTGAGCGTGATTACATCTATTCGAGCAGCAGTGACATGCGTATCCGCCCGGAGAGATATCCACGGTTGTTTGTCATTGATGGTGACCTTCGCGACAGTGATACATGCTGGAGGGCTGTGTCAGGCGTAACATATGTCCTGCATCAGGGCGCTATACCTTCAGTCCCACGCTCTATTTCTGACCCTGTGGCAACAAATGACACAAATATAAGAGGTACTCTCAATATGTTGATTGCAGCGAGAGATGAGGGGGTCAAAAGATTTGTATTTGCCTCATCTTCGTCAGTATATGGTGATACACCGACTCTTCCTAAGGTGGAAACCATGCCTTTGTTGCCATTATCACCTTATGCCTTGAGTAAGCTTACAGGTGAATACTATGCCGTGTTATTTTACAAGTTGTACGGTTTGTCAACAGTATCTCTGAGGTACTTTAATGTGTATGGCCCGGGCCAGGATCCGTTGTCTCAGTATGCGGCCGTAATCCCAAGGTTTATCACGGCATTACTCAGCGGCAATCCGCCTGTTATATACGGTGACGGCGAACAATCAAGGGATTTCACATTTATAGAGGACTGTGTTGCTGCTAATTTGTCGGCATGCAGGGCAGAAGGGGCATCGGGAAGGGTTTTTAATATAGCATGCGGCGTTAGAACTACACTTAATGAACTCTTCAAAAAGATCAGGGATATCACAAAAACTCATATTGACCCTCTATATGAGGCCTCAAGACCAGGTGATGTCAAACATTCTCTTGCTGATATTAATCAGGCAAAAGATATATTAAATTACTTGCCTGTATTTACCATAGATAATGGTCTAAAGAAGACCATAGAATGGTTTAAAAAGAATTCATAGACAGGTGTATTTCCCGGCAATAAGCTTTTCCACCATGTCTAACTCATATCTGGTTAAATCTCCTTCAGAGAGTTGAATCCCAACTGTTTTAGCGAATCCTGCAGATATGCCTGCAGATAGTAAAGACGTAAAATCATTACATTTATCGGGAAATACTTCGTCACTCATACAATCTCTCAGGGAAATAGAAGAATCTCCATTCTCTGATTCTAATCCGTTAATAAGAATTGAACCATGCTGCAGAAATACATCACGCCAACGCCGCTGAGCGCTGCCAATAAGTTTTTTCCCTTTAACTGTAATTTCATGTCCCAAGGTTGTATTGAAACATAGATGGGTCTTATGATACTTCTTCCCGGAAAGAGTATTCCTGCTGTTTGGCAAATCAGGATTTTCTTCAATAGGATCAGGGTTGATACCGAGATTTCTTAGTCCGGCTATCAGGGCCTTTGCAACACCGGTATATGTTCCCTTAATGTTGTCAGGAAAGAGTTTGTTGTCTGTCCTGGACACCACACTATAGCTAAGATCATTACCGTGAAAGACAGCCCTGCCGCCTGTTATACGCCGTACTATATCACGCTGATGTACAAAACTCATGAGCGTTTCATCAAGCTTCTGAAAGTATCCTATAGAAATGCACGGTGGATCCCATGTATAGAAACGGAGTGTAGACGGTACTTTCCCATCCCTGACTGCAATCGCAATTGCCTCATCAACTGCCATATTATAATATCCGTTGTTATTACCTGTATTAATCAATCGCCATGTTTGCATTAGAATTAATTATCATATATCAATGTATCTAATCAATATATTAAAATTTTCCTATTGAAAATCATGGCAAACCAGTTTATATTATATATAAATACGATATAAAAGTAACTTTTGAGGAGAATACTGATGAGTACAGTTAAGACAGGACAGGTAACCATACCCAGAAAACACAAGGAGGGAATGTTTGAGATCCGATTGGAAAGTATAGGAGGTCTCGGAGCAAATGTTGCAGGTAAGATAATGGCTGAGGCGGGCGTCCTCGGGATGGGCCTTAATGGATCGAATTTTTCTTCCTATGGTTCGGAAAAGAAGGGGGCTCCTGTAAAGGCGCATATACGGTTATGTGACAGTGAAACACCTATAAGGACTAATAGTCCTGTAGAAAACCCACATATACTGGCAATTTTCCATGAGGCACTCATTAAAACGGTACCTGTACTGCAGGGAGTGGGGCCAGAATCAACTGTTCTGTTAAATACAACTAAAACCACAACACAGGCAAGGGAACTATTAAAATTACACGGTGGATATATAGGGTGTATTGACGCACTTAATATAGCTATTGAAGAAAAGAGCAGGGTTAACATACCGATGCTTGGCGCCATCTGCAAGGCAAGCGGATTTTTTAATGCTGATGCACTAAGGGATGCAATTAAACATGTGTTTGGGAAAAAGTATCCTCAGACCGTAGCAGGCAATCTAAAAGCCTTTGAGAGAGGTTATGATGAGATAAAAACAGAATACTTTGCACCGGATGACAGATATCCATATCAGCCATTTGTAAGGAACCCGTCCAGGCTTGGCTATTTGAACCAGCCCATAGGCG
>MHEI01000103.1:0-4163 GCA_001805165.1 Nitrospirae bacterium RBG_16_43_11
AGGGAACATATAGTATCAGGATGCACAGAGGCGTCAATTCGAAATGCGGTAACAAAGGCTGGAATGCCGGACCTTTTTGATAATGCAATGGCTAAAGTAAAGGAGGGGATTACAAGTGAGGAAGAAGTCTACCGCGTTATTGATGCGGCAGTTTTATTGTAAATCTGTCATTATTGGTTAAACTCTGCTATTATGGATTTATGCTGTTAACTCCAAATCAGTGGATAGATGTATTGCAGGGAATCGGCAAAAGTCTCCTTGAGAAAATTCCCCAAATATCCGGCAGTGCAGATGCCTCAGTAATGATCGGACGCGGTGCCGGCGGTGATCAGACATTTCTAATAGATGAAACAGCAGAAAAAATCATAATTGAGGCATTGGAAAAGACAGCAGGTAAAGTAACCGGTTTCACTCTGATATCAGAAGAATATGGTATAAAACAGAGTGGTGCAGAAAGTAATATACACATCCTGGTTGACCCTATTGACGGGAGCAATAATGCAAAGAGGGGTGTACCCTATTATGCTGTATCTATTGCAATTCTGAATGGAAAAAGGCTTGAGGACCTTCTTGCCGGATATGTCCTGGATTTGTCTTCCGGTAAGGAATACTGGGCTATTAATGGTAAAGGCGCATGGTGCAATGGGAAAAGGATTGAATGCCGGGGCAGTGAAGAGTTTGAAATGGTGGCGTTTGAGGCTTCTGCCCCTGCAAAGGACATTGACACGATACTCCCGGTTCTGAGATCAGCGAGGAAAGTGCGGTGTCTCGGTGCAATAGCCCTTGACCTTGCTATTATGGCAAATAATGCCATTGATCTTCTCCTTGTCGCCACACCGTCGAGGAGCTTTGATTTCGCCGCAGGGATGCTGATACTTAAAGAAGCAGGTGGTATCATTACAGGTATGGATGGCGGAGATATCAGCGGGATTAATGCAGGGCTCGAACGTACAGTGCCGCTGATTGCGGCGGCGAACAAGAACCTGCACAGTAAGGCTGTTGAGCTGATTAATAATAGGAGCAAATTATAGTGCACCCCCTCCCCTTAGTCCCCTCCCGCAAGGGGAGGGGAAATTAAGAAGCAGAGCAGTGTTTCCCCTCCCTTGACGGGAGGGGTTAGGGGAGGGTGAAGATGGTTTTTCAGGAAAAACTTTGATTATTATACTCAGATTTCTACATCTCCTGTCGTTGGTAGTATGGATTGGCGGCATGATTTTCCTTGTCGTTATAGGCGCCCCAAGTATATTCAAGGTTCTGCCAAGGGAAAGCGCAGGGGATGTACTCGGCGACATATTCCCCAAGTACTGGATAATGGGTTACATATGCGGGGGCACTGCTCTTTTTACTGTAATCTTGTCGTCATTTAAGGAGCGTCTTTATCCGTGGGGTAAGATAGGTCTCTTAGTCTTAATGACAGCCCTGACACTCTATCTGGGGCTTGCTGTTGCTTCAAAGGCAAGAGAAGTCAGACTCCAGATCAGAACGGCAGAAGACACTACCATAAAAGAAACGCTGAAGAAGGAATTCAAACGCCTTCACATGAAGTCAGTTGGACTTAATATTGTAATCCTGATATGCGGTTTGATTGTATTATTCCTTATGGCAGATAATAAGGCACCACTTTAGTTTTTCCGGCATGGTTGAATATTTCCAAAATCTACATCCAATTTATCAGGCATTTATTGCAACCTCCTGTACATGGGGAGTCACTGCTATCGGCGCCGCTCTGGTATTCCTCTTCAGAAATGTAAACATGAAAGTGCTGGATGGCATGCTTGGATTTGCAGCAGGAGTAATGATAGCCGCGAGTTACTGGTCATTGCTTGCACCTGCTATCGAGATGTCAGAAGGCAGAGGCATCCCCGTGTGGCTCCCTCCTTTAACCGGGTTTCTCCTGGGAGGCATCTTCCTCAGAGGAATTGACAGGATACTTCCACACCTGCACAGCGGTTTTACAATGGATAAGGCAGAGGGGATCAAGACCTCATGGCATCGCAGTACCCTGCTCGTCCTTGCAATTACACTGCATAACATCCCTGAAGGCCTTGCAGTCGGTGTTGCCTTTGGAGCAGCAGCCTCAGGACTGCCTTTTGCCACACTTGCCGGTGCTATTGCGCTGGCAATAGGGATCGGGCTGCAAAACTTTCCTGAAGGGATGGCCGTATCCATGCCACTCAGGCGCGAAGGAATGTCAAAACTGAAAAGCTTCTGGTATGGTCAGTTGTCCGCTACAGTCGAACCTGTGGCAGGGGTAATCGGAGCAGCAGTAGTATTAACATCACAGGTACTACTTCCGTATGCACTTGCCTTTGCAGCCGGAGCTATGATATTTGTAGTTGTGGAGGAACTTATCCCGGAAGCCCAGCATCACGGCAATACAGACATTGCAACAATGGGAGCTATGCTCGGTTTTGCAGTCATGATGGTCCTGGATGTGGGATTGGGATAAGTTTGTTCAAGGGAAGTAATAAAACATTAACAGGAAAGGAGAAGTAAATGCAGTTGACAATCTTAAGTTTCATTATTGCAGTATCAATGTTGATGATGGTGGTATCCGGAGAAGTTGAGGCAGAGGATAAGAACCCGGTTGTATTGATGGAGACATCCTCAGGTAATATCAAAATAGAGTTAGACCAGAAGAATGCCCCAATAAGTGTAAAGAATTTTCTTTCATATGTTGATGACAAGTTCTACGACGGTACGATATTCCACCGGGTCATAGAAAACTTCATGATCCAGGGTGGTGGATTTACTTCGGATATGCAGCAGAAGCAGACAAAGGCACAAATAAAGAATGAGGCATCCAATGGACTGAAGAATAAGATGGGCACCCTTGCTATGGCAAGGACAATGGTAGTAGACAGCGCAACATCCCAGTTCTTCATAAATGTCGTTGATAACGACTTCCTGGATCATCGTGATACATCACCGCAGGGATACGGATATGCAGTATTCGGCAAGGTCGTGGAAGGCATGGATGTGGTAGACAAAATAAAGGGTGTAAAGACAGGCACGAAGATGGGGTTTGGCGATGTCCCTATGGAGACTGTTGTAATAAAATCTGTCAGAAGGGCACAGTAAACCTTAATCGCAAAAGGTTACCATTATGGAGGTGACGTATCAAGGGTTATAGTGGCAAAGTATGGGGTCGCATTGCTCGTGCCGGCACTGTCCTTGAACCATGCATAGACGAACTTCAAACCGCCTCCTGTCGTTAGTGTCCATAATTTAGAGGTCGTGTACGGCTCCCATGTTGAACATGTGGTTGTGTTGCTGATGCACATCTGGAAGATGCCTCTTGTAGAAGATGATAAAAGCAATAAAGTGACGTCTGTTGAGGTAGTAGAACCGGCGTTATCGTTTATGATAACTGAGCCTGTAGGCGGATTTGTATCAATAGATCCTGGCGCTGAAGCTATCTCGTACGACTCAATACTCTCTCCGTAGCTATTTCCTGACGTCACTACGTAATAATAGTTTGTTTCATTTGTAAGGTTTGTGTGTGTGTATGATGTAGTTGTAATACCTGATATCTTTGTGCCTATAGTCATAGTCTTTGTAACCCCTGAGGTTTCAGACCAGTAGATGTTGTAAGATGTAGCTGCCGGTACTGCATCCCACACAATCTTGATCTGCCTATTACCTGAAGCAGCAATTAAGCTTGAAGGTGCGGCAGGCAGCGTACCTGGTGCCGGCAGGTCCTCAGTTTTGAAACTCCATTCGTAGACTGACTCCATCTTTTTGCCTGCCATGTCTTCAATATCTGTTGTTAGAGTTGCTGTGTAGGTAGTTGAGTATGAGAGAATGCTTGAAGGACGTAAATCTGCACTCCGTGTACCGGTGTCGTACACCACAGAACCGCTCACCATAGTTGCACCGTTATTCAGTTTAAATGTCGAGTCATTTATAGAAGAAGCTGCCATCTTTTCGCTGAATCTTGCAGTTATCATTTTAGTTACAGGGACACCTGTGGCATCTTTTGTTGGATTAGTTGCGTCTATATCCGGCGGCGTAATATCATTTCCGATGTAGGTCATAGTTATCAAACCTGCAGGTGTTTCCACTCCTGCTGTTACGCCGACACCTCTCTTTTCGCCACTCCATGCATTTGGAATTCCAGTTACTGTCCCTGTTATTCTTATGGTATAGTCAGCACCTGCCGG
>MHEI01000103.1:4296-5747 GCA_001805165.1 Nitrospirae bacterium RBG_16_43_11
ACATAGATGTGGGGTGTGAAAGTTGTAAATTGAAAGAGATGGAACCTGTGTCAGATGATGGATGTTGATTGCTGCCGCAGGCGGTCAGGGAGATGAGCAGTGTGCTACATATAATATAATATGGTTTTCTAATAAAGTTCACTTTGTGAAACCTTTCCTGTTGAACCCACCCTCACCCTTACCCTCTCCCTGAGGGAGAGGGTATAATATTGCTACCATTCTATGTTTATACTACCGGTGCCGTCTCCGTTATTTCCTCCGTCACTTCCACCACCGCTCCCTGCGCCTGCTACACCGGCGACGATGACAGCGACGATGACGACTGCCCACAGCCACTTTTTGTCGCCTTTATCTGATGCTACTGTTGTCGGCTCTCCTGGAATGTCTATTTCAGGTGTTGAGACGGAGTCAGGAAGGTAAGTTGTGATATTGTTGTTGGAGGAGCTAATTATTTCACCGGCGTATGATACTTCAGGAAAGTTGAAGATTATTGTTATCAGTATCATGCTTACTACAAATAGCTTTTTAATGTGCTTCATCTGCCTTCTCATCGAGTATTAAAAAACCCTTTTGTATAATCAGGGCTCCGTCAAGATAAACCGTTATCCGCCACTCGCCCGGGTAATGGGATGCCCTGTCACCACGGATTGTCAACCTGTGCCACGCTACCACTTCTTCTTTGTATTTCCCTTTGGAAGCGCTAAGAGTATAATCCCCTGAGGATAAATAGATTTCTCCTTTCGGGCCTATCCAATCCCATCTGAGTTTGTGTTCTCCCGCGAGGTTCTTAAGCTTAACGTAGGAAATAGCCTCACTGTCTTCTGTTGAAAATGTAAGGGTCGGTTCTATCGGCACTGCAGTGGTATCTTTTACATACAGCCTCTTTGTCAAAGTGGCTTCGGCGAATTTAAAAGATGGGGCGGTTGTTATATCTTTCTTAGCGGAGGTGGAGGCGCAAGCGAAGAGCATTGGGTACATAAATATTATGATGACAAGTGGTATAAGTTTATTCATATGCTGAAGATTACGGACGAGACATGCGAGGGTCTCTGAGCGTGTTTTATCATTTGAATATAATGATTCTAATCACATATATTATTCGTTGTCAACGATCCATTATTATTTAGTTAGGTAAATCCTGTGTTATGTGGTATGATGTCATCTGTAATCAAATCAGATATACATACTATTAAATCCGGTCTGTATGAAAAATGAAAGGATAAACCTATGAGCAATGATTATTCGGTCAGTGGAAATGTTGATGGATGGTGTACAAAATGTAAACTGGAATTAGCCCATACAATTATGGCTATGAGTAAGAATCTGCCTGCCAAAGTTAAATGCAATACTTGTAACAGTGAACACAAGTATCGTACTAAACAATCCGGCATAAGCAAGCCAAAATCGGCAAAATCAAAAAGCCCTGCCCGGAAAATAAAGACTCAGGAAGC
>MHEI01000104.1:0-691 GCA_001805165.1 Nitrospirae bacterium RBG_16_43_11
TAATTTGTTTCCTGGATTTTCTGATTGAGTTTAACCCTTTTTGTCTGGAGTTTCTTCAGCATTTCCTCAGTTACTCTGAGGTCGAAGTCGGTTGCCGGTTCTTTTTCTTCCTCGTCGTCTTTAAAGAGGCCACGCCTCTTGGAATACTCACCCAGAAGGCTCTGCAACAGGCCGATATGACGGTCATATTCGTTTCTGAGCTCTATCGCTTCGTAAAGATGAAGATTACCCTTTTTGTTAACCATATATCCTCCTTTCGTTACTCAATTCTGCAAATTAATAAATTATTGCATATAATACATAAGTGTATAATTGCTGTCAAGTAAAATATACATGCGTGACATTGTAAATGTAATCCATTGCGTGTAAAACAAATACAAATGAAGGGAATAGGCAAACGTCTGAAGTATTTTCGGGGACAGATGGGGCTATCACAGCTTGAATTATCCTACAGGAGTGGTATTTCCCAGGCAAGTATTGCGAGGATAGAATCTGATCAACAGAGAAATCTTAAGGCAGAGACAATAAGAAAATTAGCGGACACTCTTGGGGTATCTGTATCCAGACTTATAGAAGAACCATCAATTATAAAAGAAGAACTAACGTCTTATGTAACTCCAAAGATGCTTCCTGTAATAAGGTGGGACCAATTTAAATGCCTGAAATCAAAAAGGGCTCCTTTGTTAAAGGA
>MHEI01000104.1:764-3305 GCA_001805165.1 Nitrospirae bacterium RBG_16_43_11
ATCAGTGCTCCTATGGTTAATGAAGGAGACCTGCTTTTGATTGAACCGAGCGCACATTACAGGGATAGCGACCTTGTCCTCTTCCTGTCACATAAGCTGACTACATTAGGGAGAATATATTGCTATCATAGAATGACGATCCTGCTCCCCTTGACTAAAGAGTCTCCCCCGCATGTATTGAAGAAAGAGGATGTAAGAAGGCCGGGTGTTCGAATCCTCAGGGTGAGTGAGATAAGGAAAAAATATTAACCGAGCCAGGAATTATAATATATATTATGTTTATCTTCTAAACCCTGCCAATCTTCTTTGCCCCGCTCCAAATTTATAATTTTCTCCTTATTTCACTTACACGGAGTATTCTGACCCCGGGTCTTTTAATCTCCTCCCTTTTTAATACCCTTGGTGAAGATTCGTGGTTTAGGGGCTGCAGGATATAGATTCTGGAATGTCGAAATAATTGTCCTATTCCTGCATACTCATGTGAAAGAAAAAGAACGATGTCACCTTCCTTGACACTGGAGCCTGGTTCGATTAAAAGCAGGTCACCTTCATTTATAATGGGCCTGCTAAGCAGGCCAGGTGTAGCCATAAGGAAAAAGGCACCGTCATCGCTGGAAAGAGAGGGTTCAAATGACCCGGCTTTTTCTTCCAAATCAGAGACCTTTTTCACCTCTCTGAATTTATCCAACGTAATGACAGGTAACATCTTCGGGGCTGGATAAGGGGGTCTCTCCTCCTTTATCATCACGGGTTCTTCTATGAGCGCAGATACTGTTATTCCGAGACTGTCCGCTAATTGTTGAAGTGTTCTTGCTTTAAGATTTTTTTGCTGATTGGTTTCTATGCGGGCAATACTCGCCTGAGAGATACCACTTCTATTGCTTAATTCAAGCTGTGATATACCGAGCCGGTTCCTGAGATTCCGTAAGCGTTTTCCAATATCCTTCATGATGATATGTTTTACACATTTTCAGGCCATTCTATCAATAGCGTGAATGAATAAGCCTTGACTGCCAAATTGCACAGGTGTATTATAAGTACGTTCTTGTAAAAAAAAAGGAGGTGGGTAGGATTATGAGACTTGCAGAACTGCTTTATGATAGAAAAATAATTAAGGAAGAGATCAAAAGGATCAAGGAGAGGCTTAATCTATCTGCCAAAGTGCAGGAAGGTGATACAGTTCCCGTTGAATCTCCGGAAGAGCTAAAAGCAATATTGATTAATTTATTCGGGAGACTTGAAGAGCTTATAACAAAGATAAACAACTCAAATGTAAAGTGCAGGATTGAAGGGAAGAACCTTATGGAATTGATTGCAGAACGGGATAGATATAGTGCAACTGCCAAGGCACTTCATGAATTGGCAGAAGGTGCTACTCCAAAATCAGAAAGATTTTCGAGAAAAGAAATTCGTTATGTTCCTGTTGTAAATATTAAGGAGATCAGAAGGGAGGCGGATGATTATGCCGGGAAAGCGCGAGCGATAGATGCAATAATCCAGGTTACAAACTGGGATACTGAAGTATAACAAGTATGGGATAGACGGTAGCCTGATATTATATTGAGGGATGCATGCCCTGTAGTCTCAGAAACTACGTATGGGACCCAACTGATAATTGGGAACTGAGGTTCGAGTCCTCTTTCATTGTAACAGGTTAAGGTTACAGAAGCAGGTGAGAAACCATTTAATTGTTATTGTAACGACCAGCATCCGGATACTGTATCAGGTGAGGGTGGGAATGGGGATAAGATATTTCACTTGCTATTGCCGCTTTCTTGTGTTAGGATGCTTTTCAATTGATGAATCACGAGGCAGATGTAGCTTACCACTCTTTTACCAAAACATCACACCTCAAAAGCAGGGCCATCACAAACTACAGAATGAGTTTTTTGGCAGGGAAAATTCTTCAGCAGTTCAATCAGTGAGACTGATTCAGGGTTACCCTTCTAACAGGTTCCTCAATATAATACGGGGAAAGGCTGGCCGGGGTAAACTGGTCTGTTATTTTGTTTGACAGAAACAGTGCAAACGGTTGGTGTATCTTTCCTTTTTAACAATATTGGGACATTAGTCCCGGAATTTAATCAGGAGAAAAAGAATATGTCGTTTGAAAAAATGGGGCTCAGCCCCGAAATCCTCAGAGCATTACAGACCAAGAAATATGTGGATCCTACACCCATTCAGTCCAAGGCCATCCCGGTCATTATGCAGGGAAAGGACTTGATAGGTTGTGCACAGACCGGTACAGGAAAGACCGCCGGATTCACACTTCCCGTGCTTAACAGGCTTCAGCAGGGGAAGTCTCCATCGCTTCGTGCACTGGTCCTTGTCCCTACACGTGAACTTGCTATGCAGGTGCATGATAGTGTCAAGACGTACGGCAGTAATCTCCGGTTGCGGACGGCCCTTGTCTATGGAGGTGTCGGTATATATCCACAGAAAGAGGCACTGAGACGTGGGGTGGACATACTTATAGCAACACCAGGAAGATTGATGGACCACATGCGCCAGAGAACCGTTTCATTTAAGAATCTTGAGGTC
>MHEI01000104.1:3381-5417 GCA_001805165.1 Nitrospirae bacterium RBG_16_43_11
CCGCAGCAGCGCCAGACACTTCTGTTTTCTGCCACTATGCCCGCAGAGATACAGAGGCTTGCTAACGAGATACTCAAACAGCCTGAGGTCATCGAGATAGCTCGTCAGGGAACTCCGGCATCTGGTGTAAGGCAGGTTGTTTATCCTGTGGATACAACACGCAAATCTGACTTGTTAGTTCATCTGATTGAAAAAGAGCAGATGTCGAAGGTGCTTGTTTTCACGAGGACGAAAAATCGTGCAGAAAAGCTGGCGACACATCTCAACCGTAAAGGCAGTATGGCAGAGGCGATCCATGGTGACAAGAGCCAAAGGGAACGAACACAGGCACTGCTGGCCTTCCGGAATGGTGACGTACAGGTGCTGGTTGCAACTAATGTGGCTGCCCGCGGCCTTGATGTCAAAGAAATTTCTCATGTTGTGAACTATGAAATGCCAGATGCCCCTGAGGATTATCTCCACAGGATCGGGCGGACGGCCCGTGCAGAGAAAACCGGCGATGCCATTTCACTGGTTTCCTCATGCGAGCGCGAAAGCCTTCGCAATATTGAAAGGTATATAGGAACAAAGATTCGTCAGGTCGTTGTGGATGGTTTCGCAAGCAGTGATTTAGGCCAGCGGATAGCCTCTAAGGCTGAGCCGTCTTTTAAGACAAGGGCCAGACGACCAGGCCAGGCAAGACGTCCATCATATAGCGGTTATACAAAAGGTTAACCTTCAAGGCCCCTTTCTATCGTTAAATAGGGACAGCGAATATTTAACGCCAGATGGGGGCTCTTTCCTTGCTATTCCCTCTCAGAAGTGGTAAAAAATTATCTGTAACTATTTAAACAAAGAGGAGGCAGCCATGGCAAAATTACCAACACAATATCTCAGTATAAAAAAGAGGTTCAGTGAATATTTCAATGCCGTTGATAATCTCGGTAAGTCTACAAAGGAAATGGGTCCGCTTGATGAGAGGACATCTCAGCTTGTGCAGCTTGCAGCAGCCGCTGCCATAAGGTCTGAGGGGGCTGTGCATTCACATACAAAAAGGGCACTTGAGGCAGGGGCAAGCCGTGAAGAGATATACCATGCGCTGATCCTGCTGACGAGCACCTTAGGGTTTCCAACAGTCTCTGCTGCCCTGAGCTGGGCTGATGATGTTTTGCCTAAACGTAAGAAGTAGATCATCACGCCAATATTAGAATTGACAAATTAATCCGGTATAGCATATAAGGTAGTATGCCGTTAATTACATTAATCCTAACGCTGGTCGTTTATCTCCCTTTCATTATTTTCTCTCCTCTATTACATCCGGTATCCGCATCCCCTCAGTGGGTTATTGACGGCGAGGTTCTTAATATAGCCAGGAACGATGAGACACGGTTTGCTGTTACACCTCATGCACTTGCTCCATCTTTAACATTTCATGGTGATATTCCGTATGTTGCATGGGCAGAGATAAACAGCAAGGGGGTATCAATCGTATATGTGAAACATAAGGAGGGTAAGGAATGGGTAGAAGCCGGTGAACCACTTAACTTATCTCTGAACAACAATGCCTCTTTCCCGGCCATTGCTTCTGCAGGGAACAGGCTATATGCAGCATGGACTGAGGCAGACGAAAAGAAGGTTTATCAGGTTTATGTTAGAGAGTGGAATGGGAGCGAGTGGAAACAGATTGGGGGGAGCTTGAATGCAGACCCGTTAAGCCCTGCTTCAACTCCTGTTATTTCCGGTGACAAATCTTCCATGTATGCGGCATGGACAGAGCTCAGTTCTAATAATGTCTCACATTTGTATGTTAAACAATGGGATGGCAATTCGTGGAGACTTATTGGAGACAAAATAAATAAAGATGCTGAAAGACATGCACTTACCCCCTCACTGATTACTGATAAAAATGGGGTCTGTCTGGCCTGGTCCGAGTATGATAAGAATGGCATTGCGCAACTATATGTCAGTCACTGGGATGGTGTCACATGGGATGCAATGGGTGATGTAATCAATGCTGACATTACAGGTCATGCATTATCTCCGTCACTTTCAATTTC
>MHEI01000104.1:5576-5713 GCA_001805165.1 Nitrospirae bacterium RBG_16_43_11
GTGTCCCTTATGTTACATGGATTGAATCTGGAGAAGATGGCATTCCAGATATTTATGCCAAACATTGGGATGGAAATACCTGGGTGAGGGATGGTGAATTTGTCACTAACGCGCCTCAGGTTAGCGAGTCAGTCTCA
>MHEI01000104.1:5964-6459 GCA_001805165.1 Nitrospirae bacterium RBG_16_43_11
TGGTGAGGTAGACTGGATGTCAGGGATCAGGCAGGGTATCTTTAAGCCATTCGATTCAACTGACCCTGAGGCAAGACCTGCACTACCCCCATATGACCTTGATATGGTGCTGCCTGTTAAAAAAGAGTTCGGGATACCTCAGGTTATTTTCCCTCACTCATCCCATACCATGTGGCTTGATTGCAGAAACTGCCACCCGACTATTTTCGCCCCAAAACGCGGGGCAAACCCGATAACCATGCACGGTGTGCTTGAAGGTCAGTATTGTGCAAAATGCCATGGCCTGGTTGCATTCCGGCTGTACGACTGCTTTCGCTGCCATTCCAAATAAATAGGGACAACGACTATTTATTTCTATTTATTTAACTTGATAATTCCCTGTAGCTTGCTACAGGGTTTCCTTCTGTCATTCCCACCCCGTATCATGTACGGGGTGAACTCCAGTGGGAATCCAGTTCTTTGCAGTGTTCTGGATTCCTGCATACGCAGGAATGA
>MHEI01000105.1:0-2166 GCA_001805165.1 Nitrospirae bacterium RBG_16_43_11
GGATATTTTTCAGCCACATCCAGCCACAGAGACAATTCATTTGCCCATATCCTGTTTCTGTTAAAGGTAATAATAGAACATAGTATAAGGATTATAACAAGAATGGATATCTTCAGTTTCTGATTCTTATGCCCCCAAAAAGAGAATCTGCTTAAAGCTATGCCAGAAAGTACGGAAAAACTGACTGCAGCAAGGTATCCGCGATTTTCCTGAAGAGGGGACTCAAGCATAACAATAAGAAATGGAAGACTGACTACAAATAACCAACAAGTATAAAAGAATACTATTCGGAAATCATGATCATTCTTTCTGTAAAAAATAAAAGAGATCGCAGCAAATAGTAAAACAATGATAATTGAACCAATGACCTCTGCTTCCCATATTGATGTTGCCGCAATCACTACATGATCCAGACTTAGTCTGACCGGCACAAAAAAAAGTATGATATATTTTGACAGGACTTTTATTCCTGTCAGAATATGAAGAAAGATGCTGTCGGTGGAAAAATTGATCCTGCTCTCAACCAGATAAAATCTCACAACAAAATATGGAACTATAACGGCCAGGATAAAAGGAATAATATGTACCGATGTCATCAGGCTTTTTCTAAGCTTCGGAAGTAATCCCCTGCATCCGGAATGAATAAATAACAGATCGTATAGAAACAGTACCGCAGGTAACGTGAAAACGACCTCCTTTGAAAGCATACCGAGGAGGAAGGACAGAAGTGAGGCAAGATAGAAGTAAGACGTGAGACGTGAGACGTGAGATGTGAGATGTGAATTGGAAGAGCCATTCTGATGTCTCACATCTAACGTCTCACGTCTCACATTTGTTTCTCTATACCTCACCCAGCAATAAAAAGCCAGCAGATAGAAAAACCCGCTCATCACGCTCGAACGCGCCGTAATATAGTTCACCACCTCTGAGTTAAACGGATGAACCAAAAAAATCATTCCGGAAGCAATCGCTGTAAATAAAGGATGATGTTTAACAATAACTTTAAGAATAAGAAATATGAGAAAGGCGGTCCCCGCGTGAAACAATAAATTTACGATGTGGTATCCGGCGGGATTGAGTCTTCCTAAGACATAGTTAAAGGCATATGTTGTTAGAAGGAGTGGACGGTAATGAGCTATATCATCTTTGCTGAAGGTAGTAGTGTCTATAAAATAAATAGGTATGTTATGAAGGTCCCGGATATCTTTGTTCTCAACGATATGATGAAAGTCATCAAAGTGGAATCCATTATTTAAGGAATTAAAATATACAATCCCTGATACTAATACAAAGAGTATCAGGACTCTAATATTGTTGTTTGATAAAATCTTCATTTTCTGCTGTTCATTCGCACCTCAATTTTCCTGATGCGTGCCTTGATATCACTATCTCCTGGGATTCGTTCTGCGATGTTTCTGTAATATCTTATTGCGATGTCAAATTTTCCTTCACTTTCATATATGAGACCAAGGTTAAGATAAGCCGTAACATAGTCAGGATTCCGCTTTATGATGGTGATATACTCCCTCCGAGCCAGCTCGGTCCTCCCGCTCCCCTCATAGATCACGGCAAGATTAAACCGCGACCTCGAATAATCAGGATTCAGGGAAAGGGCTTTACGGTAAAGACCCTCCGCAACGGATAGCTCGCCCCGGCCCTGATACAGTAATCCGAGATTGTGGTAACTCCTGAAGTCTGAAGGATTCCTTGCAAGCGCGGCCCTGTATGCCTCTGCAGCAGTCGCCATCTCTCCCTTCTGCTGATGGATGACGCCAAGGTTATAATGGGGGCGAAAGTCTGATGGGCTGCTCTCTGCAACTAACTGATACTCGCTCATGGCCATGTCATCCCTACCCATCTGTTGATAGACCGCCCCGAGATTATAGTGAATATTAGCCAGATGCGCTCTCTCCGAAGGATCAGAAAACCTTAATGCCTTCAGAAAATGCTCCGTTGCCTTCCCGATTTTTCCCATGCTCGCATACTCTGTCCCCAGATTAGTATGCGCCAGCGACGATTCAGGAGACTTTGCCACGGCATCACTCCAGAGAGTAATGCCATCCCTCCATACACTGTTCCTATAAACAGTCCCTGCACTGTAAAGGGACACAATGATTATCATTAACACCAGGGCATACAGGTGGGGAGGCAAGGACAGACCTGAAG
>MHEI01000105.1:2240-2528 GCA_001805165.1 Nitrospirae bacterium RBG_16_43_11
ACCCTTGCCGTAGGGACAGACCTTCAGGTCTGTCCTTGCCTCCCCACCAGGCAGTGCAAATAATTTACTGAGCAATACTCCTGCAAATACCGTGAAAACAATTACCGCCAGGTAACTACGGTTCTCCTGAAAAATAACATTCAGCGGTGTCGCGATTATGGGAAGGAGCACAATAAAAAACCAGAGCATGAAAAAAGAGACCACCCTCCACTGCTTCTCCTTTGACCTCGCAGCAAGAAAGGCAAGGAATATATATATTGCAAGGATTACGGCAGCCCCAGCCACTGG
>MHEI01000105.1:2535-5680 GCA_001805165.1 Nitrospirae bacterium RBG_16_43_11
AAAAAGGTCTTATAAATCTCATTCTGGTGATCAATATTAAGGCCCACCGGAAAGATAAAGAGCCTCAGATGTTTCACCAGAACCGGCAATTCCGTATACAAATGAACCATCATCGGCATCTTAAATGAAGGGACAACCCCCCCCCAGTATAAGATCCTTATGGCCAGCGCAGGGACCACCACGGTCAGTACAAAGGGGAGATAGGCAAGGCTTAGCCGAAAGTAAGAAGTAAGAAGTAAGAGGTAAGAAGTAAGTTTTCTACCCCACCGTACCTCACTTCTCACTTCTAACTTCTGACTTCTGACTTCTATCCCCGGGGTAAAGTACAGATCATAAAGCAAAAGAATGACAGGCAGCGTGATAGCCGACTCCTTGCTGAGCATAGCCAGGAGGAAGGCGAGGAGGGAAGCAATGTAGAAAAAAGAAGTAAGAGGTGAGATGTCAGATTTCGTCTTACTTCCTACTTCTGCCTCCCCCCCTCTATACCTCACCCAGCAGTAGAAGGCCAGCAGATAGAAAAAACCGCTCATCACGCTCGAACGCGCCGTAATATAGTTCACCACCTCTGAGTTAAACGGATGCACGGCTAAGATAAGGGCAGCGGCTAAGGCGGGATATCTACCTAACATAGCCTTTATTATCAGAAACAACAACATTGCCGAACCGATGTGAAATGCCAGGTTCACGGCATGATAACCCCGGGGGCTCAGTCCATGCATCCTGTAATTCAGGACGTGCATGAAGAGGACCAGGGGACGGTAATGTCCGGTTGCTGTATTGGGGGCGAAGATGCTTGATGGGTTCAGGAAGGTATCCAGCAGACCAATGGTCTTTATATTGCTGTTTTCTTCAAGATAGACCTGATCATCATACTGAAAGGCATTATCGAGTGAATTTGCAAATACGAGAATTGAGACGGCTGCAATAACGAGAAGCGCATACCTCGTCTTCATCCGAAGATACCCTGGAACACCCACTCAAATGTGCCACTGTAGGGACAAACCTTCAGGTTTGTCCACGGCTGCCCATTGGACAGACCTGAAGGTCTGTCCCTACGCCTACTACGCCTACGCCTGCGTTTCCAGCCCATTGTCGTTGTCCTTTGTTCCCTGCAAGGGCATGAAAGTTTTATTTCTTTCCGGAGGAGGCTTTTTTACCTTGAAGCCTCGCAATCCGTTTCTCCGCTTCGGCCTTTATTCTCATATCTCCGGCTGTCTTTTCCACAAAGGTAATGGCTTCCTTATAGGTCTTAATGGCATCCTCTTTCTTGCCCATCGCCTCATAGGCGGAGCCAACATTGAAGAAGGTAATGAAGTAGTCCGGTTTTATCTCGTATGCCTTCCTGTAAATCTCTATAGCCTTCTCATGTTCTCCCTGGGCCTGGTATAATGCTCCTATACTGTTATAGACCTGAAAGGCTTGGGGATTGAGCCTCAGTACCTGTTGATACTCCCGCATGGCAAGGTCAAATTTCTTCATCCTGTGATAGGAGATGCCAAGCGAATAATGCGCCTCCGCAGACTCGGGATTGATCCTGACGGCATTTTCCAGCGCCATGGCAGCCCTGTCCACAACCCTTAACTTCAGGAGCGCCGCCCCTGCCCCGTAATGGGGATCATAGCTTTCAGGCCTTATTTTTGCGGCCGCGGCAAACTCGGCTACTGCGGCTTTCCAGTTTTCCTCCCTGAGGAATGTTTGCCCCTTTGCAACGTGCTTCTTGTACGTATATGAGGCCCCGACCGACATATAAAGGTAGTATCCCCCGACGATCAATAATACGATAACCACATTGATAACAACCAGATGCTTCCATGTCAGCTTTCCCATTCAGTATCTCCTTATTTTATTGGGGTATGCCCGGATCTTCGGGGAACATACCCTTTTCCATGTTACCCTCTCTCTTGTATCTCGTAATACGCTCTACCAGGCGTCTGTTATAAGATGTACTGGCATAACGGAGGGCTATATCAAGCTCCTTCATCGCCTCCTCCGGTCGTCCCAGTTCCCGAAGCCCCTTTGCCATATAGTAATGGGCGGGCGCATAATCCGGTTTATCCTGAATCGCCTTCTGAAAGAGGGCCATCCCCTTCTCAACCTCACCTTTGAGGAGATAAACACTCCCTTTTTCTACATTGACCGGCATAGCAACCTTAGGATTGAGCATCATCGCCCTGTCATATGCGTCTAATGCGCGGTCCAATTCTCCGTTCATAGTATATAGAACGCCGAGGTTGTAGTGCAAAAGCCAATCACCGGGCGATACCCTGATCCCTCTGTATAATGCCTCCTTAGCGTTCTCATAATCTCCAAGTCCCCTTTTATAGGCCACACTCAGATTGTTATAGACGAATGGCTCATAAGGGGACTTTGCCATCGCGTCTGTCCAGAGGGTCACACCGTTCTTCCAGACCATATTCCTATAGACCGTGCCAACCCCGTATAATACTATTAAAACAGCAAGAATGCCATAGGCAAATTTATATCGGTGACGACTATAAACGATCTCCCCTATCGCGACACCTAAAAATATTGCAAATACTGCGCCAGAGATGTAGCATCTATTCTCCTGCATGATCCTGTTCAGGGGCATGATCATAATAACAAGAAGTGTTACAAGGTACCATATCATAAAGAAAGAGAGAAGCCGCCACTCAGCCTCTTTTCTCTTATACAGATAGAGTGCATTAACGACATAAAGGAAAAGGACAAGGGCGGATATTATGACAGGAAAGGCAAAGGGGGTATGGTATAACTCAACATAATGGGCAATGGAAAGACCTGTTGGGAAGAAAAGCAGCTTAAGATATGCTGTCAATACAGGCATCATCGTAAAGATCTGAGTCGCTATGTCACGCCTTAAGTAAGGAATGATGCCACCTCCTTCATAAAAAGACCTGACGACAAGGGCGCTGACAATCAGCAGGATAAAGGGGAGATATGCAGCGTATGTGCGCCAACTCGGTAAAGATGTCTTCTTGAAATATATATCGAACAGCAAAAGCACCAATGGCAGGGTAACTGCCACCTCTTTGGAGAGGACTCCCAGAATACAGCCAAGCAGAGAACCAAAATAAAAGTAACCGGCCCCCCCGGAGGAGTTCAAAATCGCAACGACGGGAGTCGTTGCACTCCCCACCCCGCCGGA
>MHEI01000105.1:5690-8849 GCA_001805165.1 Nitrospirae bacterium RBG_16_43_11
TTCTCCTGTATCTTACCCAGCAATAAAGCCCCGTCAGATAGAAAAACCCACTCATCAGGCTGGAACGGGCTGTTATATAATTTACCGCCTCTGAATTAAAGGGATGAACGGCAAAGACAAGGGCAGAAGCAATGGCAATGAACAAGCTCTTCCTGCGATCATTTTCCTGAGCACGGACATTTAACATGGTTTCGACAGTCAAAAATAGCATGAATGATGTCCCAATATGGAAAAGAAGGTTTGTCAAACGGAAGACCGACGGATTCAGGCCGCCAATCCAGTAGTTTATCGTGTACGAAATCATGACAAGGGGCCTGTAATGACTCTTATGCCCAAGGGATGTAAGATATTCCGGATGGACAAACGATGCAGGAATATTCTTTATATCCCTGATATGGGGATTCTCAACAACGAATATATCATCGTCATATACAAAGCCATTGGGGATGGAGTTGGCATAGACTGTTATTGAAAGTAATGCGATTATGACAAATATCTTATACCGCAAGAATCCTTCTCCCTAATATGAAACGCTCAATCCCATCGTAACGGTCTCTTTCCGGTATCCCCCGCCTACGTTGGGAATAGGCGCAGCAAGGATATCCTGGAGTTGCTGCCTCTCTTCCGCAGACGGGGGGGGGAGATTTGTCTTTGCTTTCACACTACTCGCCCTGATAGAAAAAGAGACTTTTTGGGAAAGTCTATAGGAAATATTAACACCCATGGTCTCTGAACTGTTTCTCCTGAATTGAGTAAAAAGAGTCGTCGAATCCACGTTGCTGTAACCAACAAAACTCCGACCATAGTTTGCACCCACTGAAAGACCAGGCATTAAGGTTCTTGAATATGATAGAGAAATGCTGTTGCTCCTGTTTGCATAATTACTCCCCATGGGATCCTGATTGAGATAGGCCGAAAATGAATAGGATCCACTGACACTGTCTCTGAGAGAGAGTATTTTCGAGAGAGAGAAGCTTAGAGAGTGCTGATCAGCATCACTGGTCCGATTAATGAAAGATCTTGTCATATTAAAACTGTAGCTGAGTGAAAGGGATGACAGGAAAATATCCGGAGTGATGGACGTGTTTACAGAATAATGGAATGCCTCGTAACTGCGCTCGTACAAAAAAGTACTGTAGGTATAGCCTGCATTTATTCCATAAGACTGGTTATCCCTTATTTTATGAAACCAGTTAAGGCCGCCTTCATAATTCATTCCGAAGAGCTGACTGGCATATGTCAGACTACGGTTGACTGAGACGTTCGCAGTAAATCTCATCTTCTCCGCCGTATATACACCATAGGTAAAACTTAAACCGTGACCTGTAGATATCCCTGTGTTCCTCTTTGTTGCGCCATAAGAAATATTACTATCAATCGTATGTCCCATGTTCCCGCTGATTTGCCAGTTTCTGAGTCTCTTCAGTAACATACCTGCTACCTCTCCCTCTCTTGTCCCGGCGCCAAGCGTACTCACCTTCCTGAAGGCTGCCTTTGCCTCCCTGAAAAGTCCGTCTTTCTCGTAAAGTTGTCCTAAATATAAATGTCCCCGGGTAAAATCCGGCTTTATTTCGAGGACCTTCTTTAATTCAATTATCGCATCCTCACGCCTGTCCATCTCTTCCAGGATAATAGCAAGTTGAAAACGCGCAATATGATTATTCGGGATCAGTGTGACAATTGTTTCCAATTCGTCTTTGGCCCGGACATAGTTTCTTGCATTTATCAGGCGATAAACTCCTATCATTAGATCTAAAAATGCCGCCTCTTCTTTAATTATCCCCAGCCTCATCTTGGCAATGCTCGCTTCTTTCCCCTCCGGACTCATGCTAAGTACCTTCCTGAATTGCTCTTCTGACTGATCAAATTTCAGATCTGCCTGATATACAAGACCAAGCTGTAGATGGGCCTGAACATAAGCAGGGTCTTTTTCAATCGCCTTCTTCAGATATAACTGGGCCTCACTTAACATATTGGCCCGGTAATAAAGGATTCCGGCATTGTAAAGGGCTATTGGATTGTCCGGCATTATTTCAAGAATTGCGTTGATCTCCTTTAACGCCCCGTCTATGTCGCCTTTGTCCAGATACCTTCTGGCCTGTTCAAAGTGCATGGGGATTGCAATGCCCTTGAGAAGGTCTGCTGCGATCATGCCCTCTTTCGTCTTTGGGGCCTTTAAGGTAACCGCCCTGTACACATCGGCTGCCTCGCTGTATTTACCCTGTAATTCGTAGATCTGCCCCATAAAAATAAATGCATCCCAGAAATCGGGTTTGATGCTCAGGGCCTTTTTGATAGAACCGAAGGCCTTATCAGTATCCCCTTTCTTCATCTGTATCCTGGCAAGGAGGAGGTGGGCATTAGAGTTCCTGTCATCTTCCACCAGGAGCTTCTCTACCTCTTTTAACGCCTCTTCCACATCCCCCCTTTCGATCAGGAGCTGGATCCTCCCGGCGCCTTCTTTGACCTCAGCATATCTTTTCAGAATATCCAGTCTGTCCCTGGCATTTTTTACCTCTTCACGGTCCGACTCCGAAGCGGCAACCCTCTCGTATTCGGCAATCGCTTCCTCGTGTTTGGCCAGCTTATCATAGACGCTTGCTAATTGAAAACGCGTCATTATATCCTTTGGATTGATCTCTGACGATTTTTTCAGGACACCAAGGGCCTCATCGAGGCGTTCGGTCTTATAATAGGCGACCCCAAGGTTATAGAGGGCATAGGCGTTCGCCGGCTCTATCTCCAGTATTTTCCTGTAGACATCAATTGCCTCATCAGATCGTTCATTTTTCATCGCGCCGGATGCCTCATCGAATAATTTGCGAAGGGAATTTCCGTCCTCGCTCGCTTTTATGAAAAACTCCGCTGCCTTTGCCTCTCTCGACCCGGGGGCCAGCCTGAGGACCTCCCTGAATGAGGCAATTGCCTCTTCAAAGGCGCCAGCGGTAGCATGTACCTCACCCATGTTCAGGTGGGCAGTCACATTTCCAGGCTGGACCTCGATTACCTTTTTAAACGCCTCATAAGACTCCTTCAGCCTGCTGAGCTGTTTGTAGATGAGACCCGCCGCCAGGTTTGCCTGGGGGTTGTCCGCATCCTCAGCTTTAGCCAGATTATATTCCGTCAGGGCCTCTTCAAGCTTTCCGGAGCCATATAATA
>MHEI01000106.1 GCA_001805165.1 Nitrospirae bacterium RBG_16_43_11
CCATTTCCACAAAACCCTTATAGTCTGTGAACCGGCCTTTCGTCTTCGAAACAACCATGTGGACGACACTGAACTCTATTGAGGAATGATCCGGGTCAACATCATACCGTGCCATCTCCGCCCCGCTGATTCCTGCACTGGCCATCAGGAAAATACAGATAAGCAACAAAACACCTAAACTTGTTTTAGATTTATTGATCATTTTTCCCTCCTTAAATTGTGTAAATGAAAATTCAGTGCAGGGTGAAACCTACCCACCATTTCCGGCCTTATTAGCGGACGATGCCCACCCTAAGGCTTTAAAAGGAATGTAACAGAAAATGCAACCTATTGCAATGACTTGCGTAGCAAGGACCTAACTTTTAAGACAAGTTGTCCTAAAGCAAACTGTCCAACCGGGTAGTCACTGACAGCAACATCTGCTCTTTTTGTCTGATCCACAACAGCATCTTTTGCTGTAAGCAGGATGACTGGGGTCATAATCCCCTTCTCCCTAAGGGCGCTCAGAGTAGTTAATCCGTCCCTCAAAGGGAGGATGACATCCATGATAATGACATCGTTTGGATTCCGTTCGGCCTTTGACACCCCGTCCGTACCGTCACCGGCAATGTCAACAAAGTGACCGTCCATCTCAAGCCCCTCTTTCAGGGTTGATGCAAGATTCTGTTCGTCTTCCACTAAAAGGATATTCATGAGTCACCCCCATATACTGCAGGGTGCTTATAACTGACTGATCCTATACAGTACAGCTAATTCATGCCTGCAATTTATCTCAGGACTAACAGTATACAGGGTAAAACATTAAAGAAAGATTAATGAAAACCAGCCTCACTCATTTCCTGTCTTAGGGAGGTTTTTGAGCGATCTGTGATTATTTTGCATCGAGCAATTTTGCCGTCTTTCTGACATCATCAGGTTTTACCCAGAAGATAACACCGTAACGCCCTCCCCCGGCGACAATGGCATCCAGTGCAGTAATGTTTATCTTTGCTGCAGCCACTTTAGTCATAATCTCTGAGACCGCACCAACCCGGTCATCACCTTGCACTAAGAAACCGGTTTTCTTTGTACTTAACTTCAGACCCGCCTTCTTCGCTGCCTTCTTAAATAGCGCCTCATCCTCCGGCATAAAATCCATCTGAGCACGCCTCCCGCTTGGAAACCCGCTAAAGGCAAGCATATTTACACCTTCAGCCTTGAGGGCCACGAGAATCCTCGCACCCTCCCCTGGTTTATCAGGGACTTCTGTCTTGTAGTATACAACTTTACGAATTACATCTGCCATAGTACACCTCCTCTGTTTTACTTCATCATAGTTTATACCCTATATTGCAATCGGGGTCAATAAAACATAGAATGTTGAATAATCTGAGAGAATTCGAAAGACCTGTCCTGAGCTGAGGCGAAGGAGTGAGGGTGGGTGTAAGGATTTAACATGGAAGAACTTCTACAGGCATTTAAGCTCTTAAGACAATCACTACCCGACTATGAAGACAGGCCTCAGCAGTTTAAAATGGCAGGGGAAGTCTTCGCATGCCTGCGGGATAAAAAGAGGCTCCTTATAGAGGCAGGGACAGGTGTCGGCAAATCATTTGCATATCTTATCCCGGCAATACTATCGCAGGAAAAGACCATCGTCTCAACTGTATCTATAGCCCTGCAGGAACAGCTTGTGAAAAAAGACCTGGTATTCCTTCATGAAAATCTCCCTTATGACTTCACATTCGCACTCCTCAAGGGAAAGAATAACTACCTCTGCCTGAAGCGGGAGAAAGAGTATGCTGACACAGGAGAGGCTTACAGAAAATTTAAGAGATGGTGCAATTCAACCAGGTCTGGTGATAAGGACGAACTCCACTTTATACCAGACTTCTGGGGCAGTGTCTCTGCTGACCCTGATGACTGCAGTGGAAAGTTGTGTCCCTATTACGAGGAATGTTTTTATTACCGCCATTACAGGCAACTGCACAATGCAGACATCCTCGTGGTCAATCACCACTTGCTCGTATACGATATTCTCTCTGAATTCAATCTGCTCCCATTTCACAGCCGGCTAATCATTGATGAGGCGCATCAGATAGAAAATGTGCTGTCTGCTGTCCTCGGAAGCACTATCAGCCTATCAAGAATATCATGGATCCTTCACAGATTAAGGGGATTAAAGATATATGTTGATGAACTGTTCGGCCCTGTGGAATCTTTTTTCAGGGGGGGCAGTTCATTTCAGGGAAGTAGAAATGCACCGGCTCAGAGTATTTATCCTGTACCTGATAACATCATTGAGGGACTGCAAAATCTTCAGGGATTACTCTCACTTGATCAGGCGGTCCTGAGACTGGAATCATACAAGCGGACCGCAGCAACTATTTTAAGAGATTCCCCGGATAATGCAAACCCCGAACTATTCAACGTCGCATCACCGGAATTGACAGACCGCATTGAAACAACCATTAACTATGTGCAGGCCGTCTCAAAGGATATCAGGGACTTTATTGAGCAGGGTGACAGTGATAAGGTTTATTACATGACATGGAATAAGGGATATCTGGAATTAAGAAGTGATATGGTTGAGGTCATGAGGCCTTTTGAAGTCCTTACAAAAAGCTATGAGGGTGTGGTAATGACTTCTGCCACACTATCAGTAAGAAACAGTTTTGATTTTTTAAAGGAGCGTCTTGGCATCACAAACTTTGAAGAAAATGTGATAGATTCGCCCTTCAATTATCAAAAGCAGGCGCTCCTTTATATTGACGATGAACTACCACCGCCTGCTAAGGAAAACAGTGAGACATTTAACCAGAAATCCGTAGTGGTAATTGAGAGACTGATTAACAGTTCCAGGGGAAGGGCGCTTGTGCTGTTCACTTCATATAATCACCTCCGCCTTGTCTCAAAAAACATCAATACGGAGTATCCATGCAAATCACAGGGGGACATGCCCCCTTCTAAACTTATTAAGTGGTTTAAAGAAACAGATAATCCGGTTCTTCTTGCGACCACAACCTTCTGGCAGGGGATTGATATAAGGGGAGAGAAGTTGAGCCTGGTAGTTATCATAAGGCTTCCCTTCCGGTCACCAGGTGATCCGGTTTATGAAGAACGGTGCAAGAGGCTCGGTGAGCGCTGGTTCTCACACCTCGCCCTCCCATCAGCAATACTGCTCCTGCGGCAGGGTGTAGGAAGGCTCATCAGGGGGACAAGTGACAGGGGGGTCGTTGCCATACTCGATTCCCGGCTTGTAAGGAATTCTTACGGAAAGATGATCATATCATCACTGCCAGCGATGGATATTGTATATACCGCAGAGGAAGTAGCAAGGTTCTTTAATCAAGCCCCTCATAAACTATGATCCCGCCAAGGTGACCCAGATATATCAGTGGCAGAATAATGGAAACATTAAGAAAGACATAGACAACACTCAGAAGATCCCCCCTCTCCAGGATACCCGGAGAAATATAGTGCCAGAGGGTCGAGCAGCCGCCGATAACAAATACTACAACACCATATTTAATCTTAGCGGCAAATATCGGAATCATGACACCTTTGAATCTTTTCCTCCATTCGAGGATACCTGTCAGATATGAAACAGGCACACTGAATGTTGCAAGTACCATGATGTAAAAATACGTTTGATGAAACGAGGCATTACCAAACAAAAGAAACAAAAACATGAAGAGTATAGCAACAGGGTACAGGGAGTTTGTAAAGTGGATAAAAATAGAATGGATATGGATATCCCTCTGCCGTATTCTGTCCCATAAGGTCGGCCACTTCCCCTCTAATGGATTTGCCAACGAGCTTTCCGGAGAGTTTGCCGCTTCTCTAACGACCTCTTTATCCCAAACAAAACCTTCGGGAGGCAATTGTTTTCCTTCCCATACGATCTTATCCCCAAAATAGTAAACCTCATAGATGTCCTCAACGCTCACCTTTGGCGGGTTAGATTTTTCGTTCAGCACGACATCCTTAAGTTCAGATTTGATCGCACCCATAACACTCTCAAGTGCCGCCGAACTATCATTTGCTTCTATGAACCTCGCTGCATAAAAACCATTTCGTTTCACCTGATTGCCTGATTTGATTAGAAAATTCGTCCCTCTGATGCAAACTTCAAACTTTTTCATTTAATCCCTCTCATTTAGGTACTCTCCTGGAACTGGCATATCTGCAATTAATGTAATAGTATAAGACGATAACCCCATGATTCAGTTGTCTGTACCTGTTTTGTATTATATTTGAATCAATGGTGTAAGTTCAGGACTCTTCTTATCATCTTTATAATAAACGTGCTCAAGAAATAATCCTGAGGGTGGGGCAGTGAGCTTAGCCGGCTCTCCTGATTTTGTTTTTATAAACTCCTCTACTTTTCCGATGGTAAGTTTTCCTCTGCCAACCTCCGCAAGCACACCTATAATTCTTCTAACCATTTTCCAGATAAAATGCGAACCTGTGATTCGTATCAGGATTAAATCCCCGGATTCCTTCATCTGAATTTCCTCTACCTTGACTTTTGTAGATTTCTCTTCAGGATCGTCATCCGTAAATGATTGAAAGTCCTTCATTCCAATAAACAGTCCGGCCGCCTGTTTCATCTTTTCAATATCAAGCTTATCCTTTATCCACCAGACGTATTTCTTGCCAAAGGCTGTTCTCCTGCGGGATATCTGATAAACATAACTCCTGTAAACCGCGTCATGCCTCGCATGAAAATTCTGAGGCGCTTTCTCAACTCCGAGGATGTTTATATCAGCAGGCAGTTCATCGTTCAGTTTCATCCTGATAATTTCCGGAGGGAGTTTGGTTTTAACGTCCAGATGAGCGACCTGCCTCAGTGCATGAACCCCGGCATCTGTCCTGCCGGAGCCCTGAAAATCAAACTCGGCAGGATAAAACACCTTTTTAACAATAAAGCTCATTTCACCCTGAACAGAACGGGCGTTCTTCTGAATCTGCCACCCCCTGAATCGAGTGCCGTCGTATTCAATATATAGTTTAAAACGGCTCATTATATTTTTCCGAAAATAGGGACAGCGACTATTTAAAATAAATAGTCGCTGTCCCTATTTAACTCATCAATTATAGTCTTTGTAAATCCGTTTAACAAGGTTTTATAAAATCTCGTCATCCTGATAATCCCTCATTCTTTTTTTGAGCCTGATAAATCCATATATAGTTAAAAATGCCGCAATGAAGAACAGTATCAGGTAGATGTGATCAGAGATATATGCGAGCCATGTGTACTGTTGTTTTCCCTTATCCCTCCTCCATTGCTTCTCTATCTCTGTAAAGTCTGCGCCTAATTCATCACTTACAGCATCATAGAAGCCGACGCCACTGCTCAATCTTGAAATGATACCTTTTATTGAATCTGTGCCGTATCTTTGCCCGATGTAATCCACCATGCTCCTGCCCTGTTCATAAGACAGAATAAAGTCAGAGGGATTAGAAGGAAGTTCTTCGGTTATCGTTGAAAAGGATAATAATGTTCCGTTTATAAAAGCCATTTTTAAGGCATCTGTGGATCGGGGATAAACTATTTCATTGATACCACTGCTGACCCACTGAGACACCCCCTCATCAAACCACCTCGGGAGATTATTCCCTGCTATATTTTTATGGAGAAGCAGGTGACACATCTCATGCATAACAATCAGCCTGAGGGTGAGTGAATCAAATTGAAATTGTGAGTTGTCTAATACAATAAGGTCCTGCCCGGGAATCGCAAACGCAGCAATCATATCATTGCTCACTAAACTCCTGAAGTTTTCCCGATCTCTATAAATAATAATACCAAAGGGGAAATTAATAGGGAGTCCGATCCTCTTTTCAGTCTCTTCTTTTAAAGACGGGATTAAACTGCCAATTTCATTGGAAACACCGCTCAATCCCTTTTCGTATTTGATGGTAACATCATGAGTCTTTATGATTTCAAACTCAATAGCATGAGCAGGTATGGAAAAAGATAATATGAGGGATAATATAAATATTCTTGCTATCATATTCCTGTTGATCATTATATCAGGAAAGATAAAACAATATCATTGCAGGCAGGTCTTGATCTTTCAGCAAATTAACAGAAACTGAGAGAGGATACTCTTCGGGTTAAATGTGGCATATAGGTCAGCCTGCATGGGGGGAAAGTATAAATAGGGACAGCGCCTATTTATTCCGTTACAGCAATAGCCTCTTCAGTATCTTCTTCTGCTCCTCAGGAGAGAAATCGTGTCCATAGAACCTGAGGAAAATATCTCTCTTGATTTCCATTGCATCTGCGTATGGGTTATCCTGCCTGATAGATGCAATTACCTGCTTGCGCGCCATGTTGAACATCGAAAATCCCATCGCCAGTCTTTCCTGCCCGCTTTTACTCATGATCATTGCATTAAACAGGTTTTGTGTTTTTACGTCTGTATCATTCACTTTTCAGCGCCTTTCTAAAGATTTCTTCAAGTCCAAGTCTTTTTACCCAATCTCTGATATAATCCATATCCAATCCCGAAGTCATGAGCAGATTCTTTACATCCCTGATTTGCATTTCTGATAAACTGTCTTTTGCCCAATCGAGCTTTGAGAGAATGAGGTCTTCAGGAGATGTAACATAGATCGCTAATCCTTCGAAATCAGTCAGACGTCTCCGCTCAAACTCCACCGCTCTGTATTCTATATTCTTCCTGACGATAAAGTCCACCTTCACAACTCCCTCACAATGAATAATATTAAACATCCGCCGGTTGTGGATTGCATACTTTATCATATCCCTGTCTATATAAAAATCTTCTGAAAAGAGTGATACAAGGCTATC
>MHEI01000107.1:0-137 GCA_001805165.1 Nitrospirae bacterium RBG_16_43_11
CAGGAATTGCCTTGGGAGTTCTTCCCAGGCTCCAAGCATTACCTTATTATAAGCGTTTATATTTTTCATTAACTGCCCTGCTGTAAGTTTATCTGTTTTTGTAAATACCATAACAAAAGGGAGCTTATTATTGGCAA
>MHEI01000107.1:172-415 GCA_001805165.1 Nitrospirae bacterium RBG_16_43_11
AATCTATAAGCACGAAGAGGCACAGAAGGTTCTTTCTATATAAAATATATTCTATAAGAAATTTATTCCATTCTTCCTTTTTGCCTTTTGATACACCTGCAAAACCATAGCCCGGTAAATCAACCAGATACCATGGAACATCTGCTTCATTGATAATAAAATGATTTATCAATTGGGTTTTGCCCGGTTTGTTCGAAGATTTGGCAAGTCCTTTAAGACTTGCAAGATAATTTATAAGCGATG
>MHEI01000107.1:521-734 GCA_001805165.1 Nitrospirae bacterium RBG_16_43_11
GCATGCACGGGATACTCTGCAACCTCAATTTTATCTTATTTTATCTTATGTTGACAAAGCATATGCTTTTGGGGTAAGTAAATATGCATAGATTATGCAAATGATAATGATCAGGAACACATTATTTTATCCCTATTTATTAATCTCCCTGTTGTTTCTATTCACAGCTCCGGTAAGTTCTGCGCAGGATGAGACGCCGCAATCTGTATTAAG
>MHEI01000107.1:752-4811 GCA_001805165.1 Nitrospirae bacterium RBG_16_43_11
AGATCCTAATTATACGAGGATAGTGATTGATTTAAGCAGTCCGGCAACTTACCACAATAAATATCTGCCTAATCCCGACAGGCTTTTTATTGATATCCGGAACACAACCATAGGTAAGGGCATCAATCCCATACAGATAGGTGACGGTGTAGTAACCCAGGTCAGGGCAGGACAGCACGATAAAGAAACAGTACGTGTTGTTATTGATCTGAGCGCCAGGGCAGAGGATAAGATCCTGCCGCTGACATCACCTGACAGACTTGTAATAGATATAATCAGAGAGACTGCCGTCTCTGAAAGTGAAACCTCCGGTAAAACAGAGACAGAGAAGGATAAGGATGACGATAAAAACATTATAATCAATCAGACAATCGTTATAGACCCCGGACATGGAGGCAAAGATCCCGGCGCTATGGGTAAGAGCGGTTTGAAGGAAAAGGACATTGTGCTTGATGTGGGGCTTCGCCTGCGGAAACTTGTCAAAGATAGACTCGGTGTAAATGTGATAATGACAAGGGAAACCGATGTCTTTATTCCTCTTGAAGAAAGGACTGCCATCGCCAATACAAAGGGGGCTGATCTATTTGTCTCAGTTCACGCAAATTCAAGCAGGAGGACCGGGGCAAGGGGCGTGGAAACATATCTGCTTGGGAGGGCAACGGACAGGGATGCAATGGCAACAGCAGAACGTGAGAACAGCGCATCGGAGAAATCATTGAATGCACTTCAGTTGATACTTACTGACCTGATGAATACGGCTAAGAAAGATGAGTCATTGAGGCTTGCCCACTATGTGCAGGAAAATATGATTGGTCATTTGGAATCCCGTTACAAAGTAACGGACCTCGGCGTAAAACAGGCTCCTTTTTACGTCCTCGTGAATGCGAGGATGCCGAGTATACTTGCGGAGATATCCTTTATCAGCAATCCTGAAGAAGAGAGGTTATTGTCAGATGGTGACCACAGACAGGAGATTGCTGAGGCAATCCTTAAGGGGATCAAGAAGTATATACAGGCGACACCTCTGCTGGCCCAGCCGAAAGAGGCGAACTATATTGATAAACAACATTAGGCTGCTCATTGAATACGATGGCACAAACTATCATGGCTGGCAGAGGCAGGCATCCCCGCACGGTGAGGAAGGTGATGCACATCAGACCATTCAGGGAACTATCGAAGATGTCCTTACCGGTATAATCAAACAGCCTGCAAAAGTAGTTGCTGCAGGCAGGACTGATGCCGGAGTCCATGCGATGGGACAGGTGGTGCACTTTAAGACTACTCTGCAAATAAATGAATCGTCATGGGTAAAGGCAATAAACTCTTTACTACCGGCTGATATAGTCGTAAAGAAGGCAGAATATGTCCCGGAAGAATTTCATGCAAGGTTTGATGCAAAGAGCAAGGTTTACAGGTATGTGATAATAAACTCCGGTTGCCCATCACCATTTCTTAGAAATTATGTATGGCATATGAAAAGACCTCTCGATATCGCTTTGATGAGAGAGGGGTCACAATATTTGATTGGTCATCATGATTTCTCGTCGTTTCGGGCATCGGATTGCAGTGCAAAGTCGCCGGTTAGGACACTGGACAGGCTTGAGATTGAGGAGGTTTCAGGAGAGGGAATTTTCCTCTTCACCTTTGAAGCGAGGTCGTTCCTCCAGCACATGGTCAGGAACATTGTTGGGACGCTTGTCGAGGTTGGCAGGGGGAAAATAGCTCCTTCAGATATAGGAAATATCCTGGAAAAGAGAGACCGCCGTTCTGCCGGCCCGATAGCTCCGCCGCAGGGTCTGTATTTGTCTGAGGTAATGTATTAGTGAGTGTATATACTCTACCTTAATTCAATATATAGCATATCTGATTAATTTATCCACAATATAATGTGTAGTTTTCCACAATAAGATTTTTTTCCTAACCTATTAAATTTCCTCATTTTTCTCTTGACAATATAATTTCATAGTATATACTTTCACTGTCGGTGGGATGAAGTGGGATGTAATGGCGTGATAAGGTAAATTTTGGTAAAGGAGACCACGACCGGACATGTTTCGCGGCAGGCATCTCCATACAATAGACGCAAAAGGCCGTCTTAGTATTCCAGCAAAGTTCAGGGATATAGTTCTACGCAGCTACGGAGGTCAGTTTATTTTGATCAAAGATCTCGTTGACCGGTGTATCGCTGCATATACTCCCGATGGATGGGACGAGTTGACAGCAAAAATCCAGAAGGCATCCTCACTTGCAGAAGAGGTCAAGGCATTCCGCCGTCTCATGTTTTCTGAAGCAGAAGATTGCATTATTGACAAACAGGGAAGAATACTCATCCCGCCAAGGTTGAGAGAATATGCCTCGCTGGAAAAAGATGTACTCGTAGCTGGTGTTGAAAATAACAAGATAGAGTTCTGGAACCCGCAGATATGGGAAGAGGCAATGTCCGCTTACGATCCAAGGGATATTGCGAGGAAGATGGCGGAACTGGGTATATGAGTAAGTGAAACAACATATTCCGGTCTTACTGGAGGAAGTCCTGAAGGCATTGAGATGTGATCGTCCTGGTATTTATGTTGACTGCACAGTGGGCGCCGGAGGGCATACCTCCCACATACTGGCATCCTCCCCTGAGAACAGGGTAATTGGTATTGACTGGGATAATGAGGCTATTGACACGGCAAGAGAAAACCTTAAGGCATTCGGAGAGAGGGTAACTTTTATTCGTGAGGATTACTCCTCCATTGACTCAATACTTAATGATATGAAAATAAGCGAAGCAGATGGTTTTTTATTTGATCTCGGGCTCTCGTCCATGCAGGTGGATTCAGAGGAGCGCGGTTTCAGCTTCCGGCAGGACAGCCCTCTTGACATGCGGATGGACATGAGAAAAGAGGCAACCGCTGCTGATCTTGTAAATAATCTCGAAGCCGGTGAACTTGTAAGGATACTCCGTGAGTATGGAGAAGAAAAATGGGCCAAAAGGATCGTATCTGCAATAGTGAGGGAAAGAAATAAAGAGGCAATAACTACTACCCTGCGGCTTGCAGACATAGTTTGCTCCGCAATCCCGCACACTTACAGGCCGGATCGTATCCACCCTGCAACCAGGACGTTCCAGGCACTCAGGATTACAGTTAACAGAGAACTGGATCTTATAGATAAAGCTATAAAAGATGCCATAAGTCATCTTAAAAGGGGATGCCGCATCTGTGTAATTTCATTTCATTCCTTAGAGGACAGGATTGTCAAACAGACGTTTCGTACAATAGAGAAAGGGTGCATATGTCCACCCCGTATCCCATATTGCATATGCGGACTGAAGAAAGAAATAACTGTCCTTACAAGAAAACCCATCAGGCCTTCTGCAACAGAGATCATCAGCAATCCGCGGTCGAGAAGTGCCAGGCTGAGAGTAGCCGAGAGAGTTTAACAGTTGATGCTGAAAAATGGGGGTACCCATTGCTACGAAGTAAATGCAATGGGTCGTGCGGCGTCAGGACAATGGATTTGAGCCTCAACGTACGGGAAGTACGCCTCGGCTCAAATCCATTGTCCTTCCTTGCAACTGTGCATTTTTGAGCATCAACTAATGAAAAAACCTGCGGGCAAGCAGCAGTAAATTATCAGGTTAATTCTAAAACAGGAGGTTCACAGTGCGTTTAGTCCCCAAAATACTCGTTATTTTGTTTATAGTCATGCTCGGTTATGTAGTACAGCGTGCGTATGTCATGAAATTGGGCTATGAAATAGAAAGGCTCAATAAAGAAAAAAGGAATTTAGAGCAGATACATAACAGCCTCCTCATAGAGAGGGCAGCTTTAACGTCAACTGAACGCATAGAAAAAATCGCCACATCTTTCCTCGGTTTGAAAAACCCTGGCAACAACCAGATAGTGCTGGTTAAAGATTACAACGAAACAGACAAAAGGGTCACGTATGCAAGGTCAAACGCAGCAGAAAATAATTCTGATTCCGCTGTCAAAATAGTAAAATATATCAATCAAAAAATGTAGTAATGAACTTTCTTAATAAAGACAAAGAACCTGTTACAAGAAAAGACCA
>MHEI01000107.1:4827-6130 GCA_001805165.1 Nitrospirae bacterium RBG_16_43_11
TGGAGGCGACTCAATTTCATATTGATATTCATGACAGTAGGATTCATTGCTGTTATAATAAAGCTTGCATATTTGCAGCTCCTGCAGGGAGAGGCGCTTGCGATGAAGGCGGACAGACAGCACCGCCGCTTGATAGATATAGAAGGTGAGAGGGGAATTATTTATGACAGGAACAGGAGAGAGCTTGCAGTAAATCTGGATATGCCATCACTCTACGGTATACCATCTTCGATTGATAATCCTGCCTATGTAGTAAAGAAGCTTTCCTATGTAGTTGACTTTGATACTGCAACAGTAAAGGACAGATTAGATAGTAAGAAACATTTCACATGGATTAAGAGACGGCTTTCACCGGATATAGCAGGAAAGATTGAGGCCATGAATATTAAAGGGATAGGCTTTGCCCCTGAGAGGAAGAGGTTCTATCCCAAGAGGGAGCTTATAGGCCATATCCTGGGATTTACCAACACGGATAGTCATGGTCTTGAAGGCATAGAGAAGTATTATGAGGAATCCATGAAGGGTAAAAAGGGCGCCCTTGTATTGGAGATGGATGCACGGGGCCAGGCTGTTCTTACCAGTACCCATCTTGATGCATTAAAAGGTAATGACATTGTACTGACCATAGACGAAGTAATCCAGTATATGACAGAAAAAGAGCTCGATAATGCAGTTAACGAACATCATGCTGCCGGTGGTGTAAGTATTGTTATGAACCCTCACACAGGAGAAATACTTGCCATGGCTGTGAGTCCGAGATTTAACCCCAATACACCTGACAAGTACGGATCCGGTGCATGGCGCAACAGGGCCATTACTGACGTATATGAACCAGGTTCTACCTTTAAGATTGTGACCGCATCAGCGGCTGTTGAAGAAAAGCTGTTTTCTCCTAACGAGATAGTGCATGACGGCAGCGGTAGTTTTAATTTTGGAGGGGGTGTCTTACATGATCCTCACCCTAAAGGCAAACCGATGACGTTCAGGGAGGTAATTTCCCACTCAAGCAATATAGGATCTGCAAAGATCGGTATAAAGCTTGGGGATAAACGGCTTTATAAGTATATCAAGGCGTTTGGATTTGGTGATAAGAGCGGGATAGACCTGCCTGGAGAGGTCAGGGGGATTGTCAGGGACCCGGCCGGCTGGTCAGGACGATCCCTTGCTACTATTGCGATAGGCCAGGAAGTCGGTATAACCCCGATACAACTTGTTACTGCCATGTCTGCTATCGCTAACGTGGGCCTGCTCGTCAGGCCTCATATAGTCTCGGAAACAATTGATCTCAATGGAAATGTGAAAA
>MHEI01000107.1:6294-7624 GCA_001805165.1 Nitrospirae bacterium RBG_16_43_11
AGATCCTGAGACAGGCAGATATTCTAAAAACAAGTTCATCAGTTCATTTATTGGATTTGTACCGGCAGATTCTCCGGAGATTGTAATGCTTGTTGTGGTGGATGAACCAAAGGGACTTGCATGGGGAGGAAGTGTTGCAGCACCGGTATTTCATAGGGTTGCAGAACAGGCACTACGGTATATGCACGTGGAATCAGAGGAACAGCAGAAGATAACGATTACGGCGGAGAGATGAAACTTTCAGACATAGTAAGAGGTATCGAACTACAAAAGGCTGCAGGTAACATGGAGGCAGATATAACTGGTTTAGCCTATGACTCCCGTAATGTAAATCGCGGCACTCTCTTTGTTGCAATTAAGGGGCTCAAGACAGACGGACATCTGTACATAAAGAATGCTGTAGAAAAAGGGGCATCGGCTATTCTTGCTGAAGATCAGCCGGCAGGTTTAACAATCCCTGCTGATATCCCCTTCCTTATTTCAGCAGATACGAGAGAGGCTGTCGCCCGTGCAGCTGTCAATTATTTCAGAAACCCATCCGGTGAACTCAGTGTGATCGGAATTACAGGGACAAACGGTAAGACTACAACATCATATCTTATCCGGTCCATACTGGAAAATGCGGGCAATAAAACAGGTCTTACAGGCACTATCTTCTGGTCTGATGGCAACAGGATTTTACCGGCAGAACATACCACACCTGAGGCGATAGATTTTCAGTGCCTGCTGAGGGAAATGGCAGACAATGGTTGTACCTACGCAGTAGCTGAGGTTTCATCCCATTCGCTTGCACTTAAAAGGGTGTACGGGACTGATTTCACGACTGCGGTGTTTACAAATCTTACGCAGGATCACCTGGACTTTCACTATGATATGGAAGGTTACTTTCAGGCTAAATCCTTACTTTTCTCCGGTATGTCTTCACAGCATACTTCTGTAATAAACTCAGATGACCTATACGGAAGGCGTCTTCTGGAAGTGAACAGTTGCCGCAAATACTCTTACGGACTTGACAGCAAAGCAGATGTGCACGGAGAAAATATTAAACTCACTATAGGGGGCATAGAGCTTGATGTTATAACACCGGCAGGTCAAATACATATCAAATCGAACATGGTCGGCATACATAATGTCTACAATATACTTGCAGCTGCCGGCGCGGCACTCTCCAGCAATATACCGCTGGAAAAGATAGCATCAGGCATTTCGTCTGTCACATCAGTTCCCGGAAGGTTTGAAAGGTTTGACAGCGGGCTCGGATTCAGTATCGTGATTGATTACGCACACACAGAGAATGCCCTTAGATTATTGCTTGAGGCAGCCACAAAGT
>MHEI01000107.1:7684-19227 GCA_001805165.1 Nitrospirae bacterium RBG_16_43_11
GGGAAAAAGGCCGCTGATGGGGAGGGCTGCAGTGGAATTAAGTGATTATGTAATTGTTACCTCAGATAACCCCAGGTCTGAAGACCCGGAGAAGATTATTGAAGAAGTAGTATTGGGTATAAAAGAGGCTATGGATAAAGGTAACGCAAGGGCTGCCGGATTTACGGCCATATCTGACAGATGGGCCGCTATAGAAGAGGCCGTCGGAATAGCGGAAAAGGGTGATATTGTTTTAATAGCAGGAAAGGGACATGAAGATTATCAGATAATCGGTGAGGATAAAATTCACTTTGACGACAGGGAAGAGGCGAAGAAGGCTGTATACAAAAGGATGAGTTCAGGTAGAAATGAGCAATGAGAAGGGAGAATGAAAACGCTGAAATGTTAACTATAGAAGAAATAATAAAGGCTACGGGCGGGAAGATACTTCATGGAAGTTATGTCCTTCCTGTATCCGGTATCTCAATAGACTCCCGCACCATTAAGGATGGTGAACTCTTTGTTGCAATCAAAGGAGATGTATTTGACGGGCATAATTTTACAGATGAGGCTGTAAAGAAAGGCGCTTGCGGTGTAATAGTACAGGAGGGTCATCCTGTCTCCGGTTCCATGTTTCAGAATGGGCTTGTAATAAGTGTTCATGACACCCTGCCCGCCCTGCAGGAGATCGCAAAGTACCATCGCAGCAAGTTCACGCTCCCGGTAATAGGTATAACAGGCAGTAATGGAAAGACAACAACAAAGGAAATGCTCTGGTCCATATTGAGTCAGAAATTTCAGGTCTTGAAGACTGATGGAAATTTAAACAATCACATAGGAGTTCCTCTCACCCTGTTCAGGCTCAATTCATCTCATCAAATGGCTATCATTGAGATGGGTATAAGTGAGCGTGGTGAACTAACGAGATTGTGTCAAATCGCTGCCCCTGATGCGGCTATCATTACCAATATCGGTCCAACTCATCTTGAAAAATTGGGAAGAATAGAAAATGTCGCAGAGGCAAAAGGTGAAATACTGAAGTTCATCACATCTGAGGGATCCTGTATCTTAAACAGGGATGATAAATTCTTTGATGTATTCAAGGCAATGTCTTCCGGCAGGATAATAAGTTTTGGAATGTCCTCAGTCGCAGATGTTTATGTTGAATATGATGAAACTGATGTTGAGGATAAATCTCCCGGCAGCATTGATTTCAAGCTGATATGTCCGGCAGGTAAGATAAATATCAATATGCATGTTATAGGACTCCACAATCTTTATAATGCTGTCTGTGCTGCTGCCGCAGCACATGCGCAGGGAATCTCACTGGCTGACATTAAATCAGGTCTGGAGAAATTCACGCCTGTTAAGATGAGAAGTGTTGTTGAAAAGGTGGGATACACCTATGTAATCAATGATACCTATAATGCTAATCCGGCTTCTATGGTTGCTGCAATTGATGCACTAAAGACTTTCAGGAAAGGGAAAAGGAAGTTTGCAGTCATTGGCGATATGCTGGAACTCGGTGAAAATACAATAATAGCCCATCGTGACCTCGGGATTTATATAGCCGGCGCCGGTGTAGACGGACTGATTGCAGTCGGAGAATTTGCAGGCTATGTTGCAGAAGGCGCGGCAGAAGCTGGAATGAATGAGAATATGGTGAGGGCATTTAATGACTACCCGCAGACACTTGAACAGATAAAAGAATGGATAGCAGAAGGTGACATAATTTTAGTTAAAGGATCAAGAGGTATGAGGATGGAGAGAATAGTGGAGGGGCTGAAAGAAAGCATCTGAGATGATATACCATTTGTTATATTCACTACATGATTACTATTCGTTCTTCAACGTCTTCAGGTATATTACCCTCAGGACCGTCTACGCGGTTATAACAGCCATGGTGCTTTGCCTGCTGATAGGCCCTTATATGATAGAATTGCTTAAAAAATATCAGATCGGGCAGTTTGTAAGAAATGACGGTCCAGCCAGTCACCTCACAAAGACAGGGACTCCAACCATGGGTGGTGTGCTGATTATAATAATCGTTGTTCTGGCTACCCTGTCATGGGCAGACCTTTCAAATATATATGTATGGCTCGTTCTGGCTGTATTAATAGGTTTTGGTCTTATAGGTTTTACTGACGATTACTTAAAGGTTGTGAGGAAAAAATCAGCCGGTTTGCGGGGAAAATATAAATTCACCCTGCAGATCGCAGTAGCCACCTTAGTTGCAATTGCCCTCTACTATCTCCCCGCATATTCGACAACACTCAGTGTCCCATTCTTTAAGAATTTTAATCCGGATCTCGGATGGTTTTATATACCATTTGTAATCATCATTATAGTAGGCGCATCAAATGCTGTAAACCTTACGGATGGTCTGGACGGTCTTGCCATTGGTCCTGTGATAGTAGTTACACTGGTATACACAATCATAACGTATGTAGCCGGACATGCAAAATTAGCGGATTACCTGTTAATACCTTTTATCAATGGATCCGGTGAACTGGCAATACTATGCGGCGCTGTATTTGGCGCCGGACTTGGTTTCCTCTGGTTCAATACATATCCTGCCTCGGTATTCATGGGTGATGTCGGATCACTCCCCCTCGGTGCGCTCCTTGGGACTGTTGCTGTTATCGCAAAACATGAACTGCTCCTGGTTATAGTCGGCGGCATCTTCGTTGTTGAGACTGTTTCTGTCATATTCCAGGTGGCATCATACAAATTACACGGGAAGAGGGTCTTTCTGATGGCGCCTCTTCATCATCATTATGAACTTAAAGGCTGGCAGGAACCTAAAATCATAGTCAGGTTCTGGATAATAGCGATTATACTGGGATTGTTAGCGCTGAGTACATTAAAGCTAAGATAGCAGGATTCTCAGATGAACACATTGGACCTAAGGGATAAAAAAGCACTCGTAGTAGGCCTTGGCAAAAGCGGCATAGCTGCATCACAACTGCTCCATCGCCATGGTGCAATAGTCACTGCCACTGACAGCAATCCTGTGGAGACACTATCAGATGATGCAAAGGACCTTCAGTCACTTGGGATAAAGATAGAGGCCGGCGGGCACCAGCCGGCGTCTTTCACCTCTTCTGACCTGATAGTATTAAGTCCCGGCGTCCCAAAAGAGATTAAACCTATGACTATGGCAAAAGAACGCGGTGTCAGGATAATAAGTGAGATCGAGCTTGCCTGCCGGTTTATTGATGCACCTGTAATTGCAATTACAGGTTCTAACGGAAAATCTACCACGACTACACTTATAGGTGAGATCCTCAAGGCAAAGGGGGATAAGGTTTTTGTGGGAGGAAATATTGGCACCCCGCTATGCGACTATCTACTGTCAGATGATACTGCAGAGTGCGTTGTTGCTGAGATCAGCAGTTTTCAGCTTGAGACAATAGAAGAATTCAGACCAAAAATATCCATACTGTTGAATATATCTCCTGATCATCTGGACAGGTACCATAATGTATCTGATTATGCAGAAGCAAAATTCAGGATCTTTGAGAATCAGAGAAAAGGTGATTTTGCAATTATAAACGGAGATGAGCCGTGGAGTCATGAATTATTAAACAGGCTCAAATGTACTGCTGTAATGTTCAGCAGGAAGAAGAAGATTATAAACGGCATTTATGCGGAAAACGGGTGGATCGTCTCTGATATGGATGGTCACAAGTGCAGGGTCTGTGAAATATCTCAGATCGGTATCAAAGGCGTACATAATCTTGAAAATGCCATGGCCGCTGCTGCTGCCGCACTCCTCTATGGCTGTGATCCATCTGTTATCGAGTCTGCATTGAAGAAGTTTACAGGCCTTGAACACAGACTGGAATCAGTAAGGAACCTCGACGGCGTAAGATATATAAATGATTCAAAGGGCACAAATGTCGGGGCTGTACTAAAGTCCCTTGAGAGTTTTAATGAGCCTTTGCTTTTAATAGCCGGCGGGAGAGACAAGGGTAGTGATTTCTCTCCTTTAAGACCGTTGATAAAAGAAAAATTAAAAAAACTGATTCTGATAGGCGAGGCAAGGGATAAGATAGCAGAAGCAGTCGGAGGAATGACTAACACATCTTTTGCTTCAACTCTTGAAGAGGCTGTCAGCATCGCACACAGAGAAGCGGTGAAAGGAGACATCGTACTTCTATCACCTGCCTGTGCAAGTTTTGACATGTTTAAGAACTTTGAAGACCGTGGAAGAAAATTCAAGGAGATAGTATGGAAACTAACCAGCTCCGGTTAAATTTCAGCAAAAAGGATAACCTGCTGATTGTAGCAGTTATGTGCCTCGCAGGTTTGGGCCTCATTATGATATACAGCGCCAGCGCTATGACAGCCCTGCAGAAATATGGCGACTCTTTTTATTTCTTAAAGAGACAGTCTGTCTGGATGATAATATCCGTAACAGCAATGTTGTTGATCTCCAGGATTGATATAGATTTATGGAAGAGACTTCATATTCCCCTGATTATCGTGTCTGTTATATTCCTCCTTCTGGTATTAATACCTGGTGTAGGCACTGAGATAAATAACTCACGGAGATGGTTCAGGTTGGGACCTTTATCCTTCCAACCTTCAGAGATGGCAAAAGTATCGGTGATTATTTACCTGTCAACATATCTGATAAAGAAGGGTGAAAAGATAAAAGATCTCTTCAACGGATTTATACCTCCCCTTGTTGTAGTAGGGATAATGTCTCTCCTTATTGTAGTAGAACCTGATCTCGGTACTGTCCTTGTCATTGGCGCAGGTTCCGGCATCATGCTGTTTATAGGAGGTGCAAGGATATTACATATCTCAGGACTGTTCTTCTCCTTTCTGCCGGTTGTAATTCTTCTCATCATAAATGTGGGTTACAGGATAAGAAGGGTTACGGCTTTTCTGAATCCATGGGATGATCCAGGCGGCGCCGGTTATCAGATTGTACAATCCTTTCTGGCATTTGGAAATGGCGGCGTATTGGGGAGAGGAGTCGGAGGAGGGAGGCAAAAACTGTTCTTCCTGCCTGAAGCACATACTGATTTCATATTTTCTGTTGTAGGTGAAGAGCTCGGTTTTGCAGGATGTACAATAGTAACACTCCTTTTTATGTTTTTTCTATGGAGATGTTTTATAATAATCAGGAGTCACTGGGGTTCGTTTGAGGGTTATCTGGCATCAGGAATCACCATATTTATGGGTATTCAGATCATTATTAACCTTTATGTGGTAACCGGACTCTTTCCTACCAAGGGACTCGCACTGCCGTTTCTCAGCTTTGGCGGCACATCTTTACTGACCAACATGGTAATGGTGGGTATTTTATATGCTATATCAGGCAGATCACCGGTAACTAATCAGGTGAATGCGTATACTAATATACAAAATTTAAAAAGCAAAACGCAAAATATAAATTCAAAATTAAAAATATTACACTTTAAATTGTAATTTTACATTTGCCATTTTGAATTTTAATTTTCGATAACTATCATGCGCGTAATAATAGCAGGAGGCGGCACCGGAGGACATTTGTATCCTGGAATAGCAGTGGCTGAAGAGATTTACAGACAGGAGCCTGAATCTGAAGTACTCTTTGTCGGTACAAAAACCGGCATAGAATCAAAGATATTGCCAAAGGAAGGATACAATCTGGAGATAATATCTGCCGGTGGAATTATCAACAAAAATATGTTTTCACAATTGAGGTCAATCATGAAAATGCTCAGTGGATTTATCAAATCATTCTTTGTTCTTAGACGTTTTAAGCCGGACATTGTTATCGGGGTTGGAGGTTATGCATCGGCGCCAATGCTTTCTGCCGCTGCCATAATGAGATTCCCTGCGATGATAATGGAACAAAACCTTTTCCCCGGCACAACAAACAGGTATCTTTCCCGTATAGTTGACAGGGTTGTTGTCGCATTCGAAGGATCAGAAAAGTTCTTCAACAGAAAGGTGGATGTACTTGGTAATCCAGTGAGAAAGGGAATAACAGATTGCAAATACAATCCGGGAAAGACATTTACAGTCTTCATTTTTGGCGGCAGTCAGGGATCGCATGCAATAAATAAAGGCATTATGGAATCACTTGAGTTTCTGCAGAAGGAAGCCGGCCAAATAAGATTTCTGCACCAGACCGGAGAAAAGGATTATGAGTGGGTAAATGAATCATATGAAAAGGCCGGTATTAGCGCTGAGGTGGCACCTTATGTATACAATATTGTTGACATGTATGGAAAATCAGACATCGTTATATGCAGGGCCGGCGCTACAACCATAGCTGAAATAACCGCAAGCGGACGTCCTGCAATACTGATTCCTTATCCTCATGCTGCGCATGACCATCAGAGGACCAACGCAGAACATCTCAAATCAATGGGAAGTGCAGAGGTGATACTGGAGAATGAGCTGAGCGGTAAAATACTTGCTGACAAGATTAAATATTTTATGTATAACAGGGAGAGGCTGAAAGAGATGGCAGAAAAAAGTTCACGATTGTACAGACAGGATTCAGCACATAATATTGTTAAGTTGTGCAAATTTCTGATATTGAAATAATGAAGAGGAAATAACATGTTCAGAAAAATACAACACATACATTTAGTGGGAATAGGCGGCTCGGGCATGAACGGGATCGCAGAGGTGCTGCTCAATTTAGGATACAAGGTAAGCGGCTCGGATATGAATGAAACAGATGTAATACAAAGATTAAGGAATGCAGGCGGTCATATAACCATAGGGCACAGTTCGTCCAATATAAAAGGGGCGCAGGTAGTTGTCATATCCTCAGCAGTCTCTGCGCATAATATTGAGGTTGTAGCTGCAAGAAGCGCTTCCATACCTGTCATACAGCGGGCCGAGATGCTCGCAGAACTGATGCGGTTGAAATACGGCATAGCCATTGCGGGGGCACACGGAAAGACTACCACTACTTCCATGATCTCAAGCATATTGGCATCTGCAGGACTTGATCCGACTGTAGTTATAGGAGGAAAGCTTAACAGCCTGGGCAGCAATGCAAAACTGGGTCAAAGCGAATTCCTCGTAGCAGAGGCTGATGAGAGTGACGGATCTTTTCTTAAACTCTCTCCTACAATTGCCATTGTAACCAACATTGATGCAGAACATCTTGATTACTATCATGACATTGAGACCATCAGGAAGACATTTCTCAACTTCATAAATAAGGTGCCGTTCTACGGGGTCTCTATATTGTGCGCTGATGATGCCAACATCAGGAGCATTCTGCATGCCGTTGAAAAGAGGTATATTACGTATGGCATAAATAACAGGGCTGACATCACGGTCGCTGATATCGAGATGATGTCCGGACGTTCAAAGTTCAGGGTGCTGTATAATGGGATGGACATGGGTAAATTCGAGCTGTCACTTCCAGGCATACACAATATCAGCAATGCCCTGTCCGGCATAGGTGTGGCTGTAGAGCTTGATATCAACATAGATGAGGTAAAGAAGGCACTCAGAGATTTCAGCGGTGTTGAGCGCAGGTTCCAGATAGTTGGAAAGATAGATCCTCAGGATATTCTTGTTGTTGATGACTATGGACACCACCCCACAGAGATTAAAGCTACCCTCTCTGCGGCAAAGGCAGGATGGGGACGCAGGACAGTAGTTCTCTTCCAGCCGCACCGCTATACAAGGACAAGGGATCTTATAAATGAATTTGCATTGGCTTTCGGCAATGCTGATCTCCTTGTGGTCACTGACATATATCCTGCAGGAGAAAAACCTGTTGAAGGTGTTAGCGCTGAGAAGCTCTTTAACACGATTATTGAGCATGGTCATAAGAATGTATTGTTTGTACCGGACAAAAAAAACATCCCTGAGAAGGTAAAGGAACTTATGAGACCAGGAGACATGGTTATCACGCTCGGAGCCGGTGATATATGGAAGGTGGGCAGGGAAATAATCGGGAATAAAGAAAGTTAGAAGCAAGAAGTAAGAAGTAAAACATGAAAAGATTATAGGGACTTGCAGGTGGTGATTAAGAAACGCAATCAACTCAGAGGTCTGCTGTCTGAATTAAATAGTACAGTGCTTTTTGATGAGCCTATGAATAAATACACATCTTTCAGTATTGGCGGACCTGCGGAAGCTATGGTATTCCCACGTGACGAGAGAGATATGTCAAAAATTATTCATATTGCCAGGGTTGAAAAAATACCGCTTTTTATTTTAGGAAAAGGGTCAAACCTTTTAGTCAGTGATAAGGGATTACATGGGATCGTCGCATCATTATCTTCTAATTTATCCGGAGAGTGCTTCAGGCAAATAGTTCAGACAAAAGAATTAAACAACAGGGTTTACCTTTATGCCGGCGCAGGAGTAGCCTTGACAAGGCTACTGCGGTTCACAATACAAAACGGGCTTTCAGGTCTCGAATTTACAGCCGGCATCCCGGGCTCTTTTGGCGGCGCTGTAATAATGAATGCAGGTTCATATGGAAAGGAGATTAAAGACGTTCTCGATTCAGTCCGGATTATTGACAGGGATGGTTGTCCGGCAGACATACCTGCAAAAGATATTTCATTCAAATACAGGGGTACAGCTATTCATGGAAAGGCAATAGCAGGTGCAGTTTTAAGGCTCAGGAAAGGCGATAAAGAGAAGATAGAAAAAACAGTACAGGAAAATCTTCTCATGAAAAAAAAGAGCCAGCCTTTAAACAAGCCAAGCGCAGGTTCCATATTCAAGAACCCGGGCAGCACAAGGGCATGGGAATTAATTGATTCAGTCGGTATGAGAGGGGCATCTGTCGGCGGCGCATGTGTATCTCCAGTGCATGCAAATTTCATAGTGAATACCGGCAGAGCTACGGCAGGTGATGTCATCTCTCTTATCAGACAAATAGGGAGCAGGGTTGAAAAAGATACAGGAATAACACTTGAGCTTGAGGTAAAGATAGTAGGAAAATGATAACTGATAAGAAAATCGGCGTGTTAATGGGTGGATTATCATCGGAGCGCGATATATCTCTCAGGACAGGGGGACTTGTTGCCGCCTCATTAATAAAGAAGGGGTATAGCGTCGTTGCGATTGATATTGACAGGGACTTGCCCCGAAGGCTCATAAATGAAGGGATCGAAGTTGCATTTATCGCACTTCACGGTAAATATGGAGAAGATGGTTGTGTACAGGGACTCCTCGAAGTGATGGGTATCCCTTATACCGGTTCCGGTGTTTCAGCAAGCGCTGTCTGTATGGATAAGCTGCTGGCGAAGGAGATTCTTGAACATCACGGAATATCAACTCCCAAATTTTCCGCTTTAAGAAAGAGTGAAGCGGGTGAGCCTCCTTCCATGCGTTATCCGGTTGTAGTCAAGCCATGCAGGGAGGGTTCTACCATAGGTATCAGTATAGTATCAGATAAAAAAGACCTTGGTGCAGCGCTGGACAATGCGTTTCAATACGGTGATACAGTTCTACTGGAAGAATATATAGCAGGAATGGAGGTTACAGCCGGCATCATCGGGGATAAGACTCTTCCTCTGATTGAAATTGTGCCAGGGGAAGGCTTCTATGATTTTAAGACCAAGACTACAGCCGGCATGGCTGACTATATAGTGCCGGCAAGGCTTTCATCCAGGGTCACAAAGGATATCCGGGACACCGCCCTCAGGGCACACAGGGCACTGGGCTGCTGTTATGTATCCCGTGTGGATTTCAGGGTTGACCCTGCCGGACAGGCATATGTATTAGAGGTTAACACCATTCCTGGAATGACCGATACCAGCCTCCTCCCGAAGGCTGCCGGAGAAGCTGGTATCGGGTATGATAACCTTGTGGAAATGATTCTCTCATCAGCCTTTATTGAGAAGCAATGAGCAATGAGCAATGAGTAGTCAGGAGTTATAATATAAAGGCGCTATGCACTTTTCTCAATATAAATCAAAAAAGAAGCCTGCTAAAAAAAAGAACAGGCTTAATGGACAAAACACTAAGAAACTTCGGAAGGGTGTAATCAGATTCCTTATACTTGCCGGAATTGTTGTCTCTGTAATACCAGTTATATATTTTTCTGACAATGTGTACAGATTGGCATCCAAGAAACCGGTAAAACAAAGAATAGCAGCTCAAACCTCCTGGTCAGATCGCCACTTCACTGTGCAATCAGTCAGGATCACTGGAAATAATTTCGTCACCATGGAGGAATTAAGCCCATATTTGCAAAGGGTAAAGGGTAATAATATTTTTAAACTCGATATTGCAGACATGGCAAACAGGCTTAGGAACAATCCATGGATTAAGGATGTCTCAGTGAGGAGAGAACTCCCCTCTTCGATAGCAATAAACATAGTGGAAAGGACACCTGCCGTATATATAAACAGTAAAAACGGCTTATATCTTTCTGATGAAGAGGGAATTTTATTAGGAGAAAAAGGTGTGTCATCATTTGGACTACCGGTAGTATACGGGATATCACTTGAAGGTACCGGAACCGGTAAAAAAACCAATTCGGAGGCGCTGTTTTCAGCTATCCGGATAAAGAAGGAATTAAGTTCTATCCCCTGGATAGAATTACCTCTCACAGGTATCGAAGTTGACGGAAGGTCTGATATAACACTTCATATGAGAGGTTACAGAATAAAACTTGGTCATGACAGATACAAGGATAAACTCCGCAGATTTAATGAAATTGCCAGGGATCTTAATGGCAAGGGAATTCCTTATAAAGAAGTAGATCTCAGGTTTGATAACCAGGTGGTTGTTCAGACGCTTTGATAGTTAATGGAGGAGGATAGTGGGTAAAAAGGACAACATACTTGTAGCTCTTGATATCGGCACAACAAAGGTATGTGCAATTGCCGCTGAAGTAAAGGAAGGGAATAAATTAAATATAAAGGGTATAGGTACCAGTCCTTCAAAGGGTCTGAGAAAAGGGGTTATTGTAGACATTGAAGATACCGTTGATTCAATAAAGAAGGCTGTACATGAGGCTGAGAAGATGGCTGGTATTGAGATAAAGAATGTATACACCGGCATTGCCGGCAGTCATATACTTGGATTTAACAGCAAAGGTGCTGTGCCTATAAAGAATCAGGAAGTAAAAATGGGTGACATTGAAAAAGCTCTGGAAACCGCCAGGGCTATAGCAATTCCTCCTGACAGGGAGATATTGCATGTCATCCCCCAGGAATTCATAATAGACGGGCAGGACGGTATCAAGAATCCACTCGGAATTTCAGGGGTTCGGCTCGAAGTGTTAGTGCATATTATCACAGGCGCTATCACATCGGCACAAAACATTGTCAAGAGTATTAATAAGGCAGGTCTGGAGGTTATGGATATTGTCCTTCAGCCTTTGGCCTCAAGTGATGCAGTACTGACACAGGATGAGAGAGAGCTCGGTGTTGCGCTTATAGACATTGGAGGCGGGACAACTGATCTGGCTATATTTATCAATGGCGCTGTAACTCACACAGCAGTGATAGGTATAGGCGGAAATCATGTGACAAATGATATTGCATATGGAATACGTACCCCTCTTGCAGAGGCAGAGAGGCTTAAAATAAATCACGGATGCGCACTGAGATCCCTTGTAGTGGAAA
>MHEI01000107.1:19291-21349 GCA_001805165.1 Nitrospirae bacterium RBG_16_43_11
GGCATTATCGAACCCAGGGTTGAAGAAATTTTTGATTATGCAATAAAGGAAATTAAAAAGACTAATTATGCAGATATGCTCTCTTCCGGCATTGTCCTCACTGGCGGAAGCAGCATTATGAAAGGAATGGTTGAAATCGCAGAAAAGATAACAGGTATGCCCGTAAGACAGGGGGTTCCGGCAAATTTCGGAGCGAATGTTGATAATATAAATCACCCAATGTACGCTACCGGTATCGGCATCCTTCTCTATGCTATGCAACAGGAAGGAACTGATGGGCAGAAATTCAGGAACGGGCACCTGTTTGAGAATATTTTTTCCAGAATGAAGGGATGGTTTAAAGAATTTTTTTAAAATAAGGAGGTGCCAATGTTTGAAATAGAAGAGATCATTGAATGCGGGGCCAGGATAAAGGTTATAGGAGTAGGTGGCTGCGGCTGTAATGCCGTAAACAATATGATAGCCTCGAATCTGCGCGGGGTAGAGTTTATTGCGGTCAACACGGATGTCCAGAACCTTGCACTTTCAAAGGCAAACACTAAGTTACAGATAGGAGCAAAACTGACGAGGGGATTGGGGGCAGGAGCTAATCCGGATGTAGGCCGGGACGCGGCATTAGAAGATTCAGATACTATAAGAGAGGCGCTTGCAGAATCTGACATGGTATTTGTAACCGCAGGTATGGGCGGTGGAACAGGCACCGGTGCTGCGCCTGTCATTGCTGATATTGCAAAGAGTATGGGTGCATTAACCGTAGCAGTTGTAACTAAACCATTCCTCTATGAGATGGGTAAGAGGATAGCACATGCTGAACGTGGTCTCGGGGAACTGAAAAAGTTTGCAGACAGTGTAATTGTAATACCTAATGAAAAGGTCCGAAGTCTTGTAGACAAGACAACACCGATGCTTAAGGCATTTGAACTTGCTGACGATGTATTGCGGCAGGCTGTTCAGGGGATATCGGATATTATTACCAAACCAGGTTACATAAACGTGGATTTTGCTGATATAAAAGCAATCATGAGCCACATGGGACGGGCCGTTATGGGTATGGGAATAGGTTCCGGAGAAAACAGGGCTGTTGATGCTGTAAAGAGGGCTATAGCAAGTCCCCTGTTGGAAGACAGTTCAATAGAAGGATCAAAGGGAATCCTGATAAATATATCCGGCGGGGCTGACCTTGCACTTCATGAAATATCCGAGGCATCCGCGATAATCCAAAAGGCTGCTGATGACGATGCAAATGTAATACTTGGATGTGTAATAGATGAGACACTTAAAGATAAGGTCGTAGTCACTGTCATCGCAACCGGATTCAGCCATGACATGCAGGTTCCGGTGGCAGTTGGAGCCGGGAGAGGCAGAAATGAACATCAACACGAAAACCAGGATGACAATAAAATAGACAGGCCTGCATTCACAAGGAAATTCAGCACAAGCGATTTCAGAAATGAGGCAATTGGAATAAATAATGATGACTGGGACATGCCGGCCTTTTTGAGGAAGAAGGTAACCTGAATGGTACTTTACATCCCGGAATTAGAGCAGCGCAGCGTTAGACATTTCTTTACAACAAGGAGATTCAACGCATCTGATGCAACTCCATTCGGGAGTAAAGATATGTTTGTAAAAACAAAACAGGTACATGGAGATGATATACACATAATTGACAAACCAGTGGAAAGGGTAGCTGATATTGTACGAAATGCTGCAGAGATTCAGTGTGATGCAATTATAACGAATCAACGCCATATAGGTATAGGGGTAGTTACGGCAGACTGTGTCCCTGTGCTGATTTACGACCCGGTTCAGTCTGTTATCGCATCTGTACATGCCGGATGGAAAGGTACGATAAAAGGAATTCTATCAAAAGTCATCTGCCGGATGGCGTATAAATTCGGATGTCACGTAGAAGATATAATAGTTGGGATGGGACCTGCTATAGGCGCATGTTGTTATGCAGTTGGTGAGATAGTGTCAGAGCCATTAAAGAGTACAAATCCTGAATGGGGCAGATATTTAAAACCTGATGGAAACGGCAAGGTAAAGCTTGACCTT
>MHEI01000108.1:0-6324 GCA_001805165.1 Nitrospirae bacterium RBG_16_43_11
TTTCAATATCCCTGTGCCTTAACGCAGTATCGTAGCCCATCTTCTTTATGTGTCTTTCGAGTGCCTCAGCAATAAAAACCGATCTGTGTCTTCCGCCTGTACAGCCTATACCTATACTAAGATAATATCTACCCTCATTCTCATATTGAGACATCAGAAAATCAATAAACTGCGTGAACTTTTCAAGGAAGAGTTTAGTCTGCGTAGTTGATAACAGATATTCTGCAACCTCATTATCCATTCCGGAAAGCGGTTTAAGATGAGATACAAAGTTCGGATTAGGCAAAAATCGTATATCAAATAAAAGGTCTATGTCATACGGTACTCCATATTTAAACCCGAAAGAAATAATGTTAACTATTATTTTCTTATCTTTCTCAGTCTCAACAAAATGCCTGAAGACCTCGTTCTTCAGTTGATGAACATTAAAATCTGAAGTATCTATGATCAGCGTTGCCTTATCATGCAACCACTTAAGCATTTCACTTTCAAGCCTGATCCCATCTATGACCGGTTTATCCATAGCAAGCGGGTGCGGTCTCCTCGTCTCACTGAAACGCCTGACAAGTATCTCATCCCGTGCTTCAAGGTAAACTATTTCTATAGGGCAATCATTAATCAAAAGATCGTTCAGGACATTCTCAAAGTCGGAAAAAAATTCCCGTTCCCGTATATCAATACCCAGTGCTATCTTACTTATATCACTGCGGCTTTGAGTGCATAATTCGACAAGTTTCGGAAGTAGTTGGGGAGGAAGATTATCGATGCAGAAGAAGCCCAGGTCTTCAAAGCACTTCAGCGCGCTACTCCTGCCGGCCCCTGACAAACCGCTTATAACAACTACGCGGAGATTTTTAAATCTCATATTAATAATTTTCTACGCCTGCTCGCGGAAGGGACCTTTAACTCTTTCCTGTATTTGGCAACAGTCCTTCTCGCAATCTCTATCTGCTGACCCTTCAAATATTCCATGATCTGTTGATCACTGAAAGGTTTCCGGTGATTTTCATCTGTAATCAGCCTATGAATCATATCTCTGACACTCTTGGACGAACAACTGTTTCCGTCACTTGTACTGAGTCCACTGCTAAAAAAGAATTTTAACTCAAATATACCCTGCGGTGTACATACATATTTGTTATGGGTAACACGGCTTACGGTAGATTCATGCATGTTTATATCCTCTGCTATCTCTCTCAGCGTAAGCGGTTTCAGGTTAGCAATCCCCTTTTCCAGAAATTCCTCCTGATACTTGACTATACTCTGTGCCACTTTATATATTGTCCTGTTTCGTTGCTCAATACTTCGTATCATCCATACAGCAGAGCGGAATTTTTCTTCAAGATACCCCTTCGTTTCTTCCGCAATTTCGCCGCCGCCCCTGAGCATACGCTTGTAAGTGGGATTCAGTTTAAGCCTCGGGATACCATCATCATTCAATAAAACAACATATTCACCCTCATGCTTCACCACAAAGACATCAGGGATTATAGCAACATTGTCAGGCGAATAGAATAACCTCCCGGGCTTTGGTTCAAGTCTCTCGATAACCTTTATGGCATGCGCCAGATCTTCAAGGGAAATACCCAGTTTACGGGCAATAACAGGAAACCGCCTTTTCTCGAAATCAGCAAGATGTTCAGAAATAATTATCTCAACAATGGTACCCCTGAACCCAAGCTGAGATAATTGGATAAGGAGGCACTCTCTCAGATCTCTTGCGGCAATACCCGTAGGATCAAACTGCTGAATTAAGGTTAACGCTTCAAGTACCTTATCTTCGGATATTCCGCAAGAAGCTGCAATCTCTTCAATAGTAGTTTGAAGATATCCATTTTCATCCAGGTTCCCTATAATGTCTTCCCCGGCTTTCTTCAATTCCGGATCTGATGTTGAGAGGTTAAGCTGCCATGACAGATGTTCAGAAAGGGAGGATGGCTTAGTCAACATCTGATCAAACGTCATCCCATCTTCTTCATTATTATCCTTATAATATCCTAATTCTTTATTATCAAAACCATCATCAGAAGAAAGATAGTCTCCCCACTTCAGGGTTTCTCCGTCTAAGGGTTTAATCGCACCACCTTCATCTTCTCTCGATGTTTCACTCTCAGCAGTTGTAGAAGTCCTGTATGAATCATCCTCATCCGTTTCTGTTGTTTCTGCGGGTGTTTCATCAAGGCATGGGTTTTCAAGCAGGGCCTGATTTATCGTCTGTTCCAATTCAAGTTTTGAGAGTTGAAGTAGTTTTATGGCCTGTTGAAGCTGAGGGGTCATAATAAGTCTCTGGGTAAGTCTTAGATCTAATTTTGTTTCCATCTCATCCCCCCTTATGAAGTGCTTTGAATATTGAGCTTAAACCTTTCTCCTAAATACGTGGCCTTAACTTCCGCACTCGATGCAATATCATGCGGAGTACCGGATTTCAGAATTACACCTTCCTTTAAGATATAGACCCTGTCACATACTTCAAGTGTATTCTGAACATTGTGGTCTGTTATCAGGACACCGATATTTTTGGTTTTTAACTGAATTATTATCTGTTGCAGGTCAATAATAGAGATCGGATCTATACCGGCAAAGGGTTCGTCAAGAAAAATAAACGCCGGGTCAGAGGCAAGCGCCCGTGCAATTTCAACTCGTCTTCTCTCACCACCGGATAGTGTGTTTGCCAGTTGTCCGGCAAGATGAGTGATATTAAGCTCTCTGATGAGGCGTTTCAATGCATCATTACGCTCATATGATGTCATAGGCTGAAATTCAAGGATTGCCATAATATTCTCTTCAACTGTCAGTTTTCTGAATATTGACGGTTCCTGCGGGAGATAACACAACCCCAGCCTTGCACGCTTATATGTAGGAAGGTGGGTTATTTCCGTATCTCCAAGGAATACACGTCCTGCCGATGGTTTCAATATCCCTATAATGATAGAGAAGATCGTGGTCTTTCCGGCCCCGTTGGGACCAAGCACACCTACTACCTCTCCCTGATTTACAGTTATACTGACATTATCTACTGCTTTTCGGCTTCTATAGGATTTCTCTACATTCTCAACCTTGAGTCTCATCATGTATTTCACCTACTTTGGATGTATTATTGCCTCTCCTCCTTCAACAACAACCCTGTCTTCCTGAATAAGTACAGTAATTTTCTCACCCTTCAACACATCATCTCCTTCCCTTATATTTGGTGAGCCGGTAAAAACCATTTTCTCATCCTTCTTAAAATAAACAACCCTGTTTGCGTAAACAGTCCTGACTCCCTGATTAAACTCAATATCACCTGTAGCAGTAATGGCGGAAAGTGACCTCTTCCTATCTGAATTTTCAATCATCCCATTTTCTCTTTCTGTTACAGGTTCAAATACAGCCTCCACGACATTAGCCTTCAATGTCATGGTTGCCCGCTCAATAACAACATCACCTTCAAAGACAATAGTATTCTCCTGGTTATTAAGAGTCATCTTCCTGGAAGTTATAGAAAGCGCCCCGCCCTGATCCTGGCTGATAAATCTTGTGGTTGATAAATCTTCCCCTTTACACACTAAAGGCAAGGAAAGAAGAATGAAGAGGCACAAGGCTGCAATCAGTATATGACGATTACCACATGGTCGCCTGTATATTCTTTCTGATCTCATAAACTCCATTATCGAGGTTTGCCACAAGATCATCCCCTTCAAGGCTATAACCTGGCCCTTCAACCTCTACCTTCCCCGTACTTCGCAACTGCCTGTCCTCATCAAACCATCCAAGGTTTATTACATTTATCGTAATACCCTGGCCAATCTTAATGCTTACATCCCTGTCTACCTTTTCTATAAAAAAGGAATTGGATTCGATATTGTACCTTCCCTTATCTGCCGCCAGTGATATGAGTCCTCCGGATTGAGGCCTGTGGATAATGTTTATATCCTGCAGCATGGCATCATCCTCTCCACTTGCAATCGTCGCTCTTTTCGCTCCTATTTCCCACTCAATACTATCACCATTAATGCGCGTAAGCCGGAAATCATCTATCTGCTGAACCATATCACCAAGCGTTACCATCCCGCTCCGCCTGTGATTGGTATCGCTGTTACCTCCGAGAAATCCGCCCACAATAATAATAAATAAGAAGAGATATACTACGCCGATGTATGTCCACTTACTTGCAATATTCATTCATCAAGTGAATAGTTTGAAATGAACTATAGCATAGTCAAATAGTCAAGTAAAGGAAATTAAGCACGAATCTTGCATACCTAAAAAAGGGGAGATGTTAAAGGCTTGAATACATGGACACGCCTTCTTTATAAAGGTCTCCGCCATGAATATCATTAATTACTATTACAGGAAAGTCTTCCACCTCAAGTCTTCGGACAGCCTCAGTACCAAGGTCCTCAAAGGCAATAACCTCGGCCTTCTTTATCTTCTTTGACAGGAGTGCCGCTACACCACCGATGGCAGCAAAGTAAACACACTTGTGCTTCAGCATTGATTCTATAACTTCTTTACCTCTACCACCTTTACCAATCATTCCTTTGAGTCCATGTTCTATAAGAAATGGCGAATAGGGATCCATCCTTCCACTCGTCGTAGGTCCGGCAGAACCTATGGGCATACCTGCCCTGGCAGGTGTAGGACCAACAAAATATATAACCTGTCCCTTGATATCAAATGGCAATTTATCCCCATCCTTGATCATCTGGACAAGTCTTTTATGCGCCGCGTCACGTGCAGTATATAGTACACCGCTTATTTCAATCCTGTCACCGGCTTTCAGATCAGTGATGACTTCCTCTGTCAGAGGTGTTGTCAATTTTCTTACTGTCATAGTTTGCTTTTCCGTTCCACTTGAATCCTCTAATCCTAAATCACTATACTCTTATGCCTGCTTGAATGACATCCTATATTTACTGCCACAGGCAAGCTTGCTATGTGACAGGGGTGCAGTTCAACATGTACGGCAAAGGCCGTAGTAGTACCACCAAGCCCAACCGGTCCTATACCAAGATGGTTTATCCTCTTAAGGAGGTCTTCTTCCAGGGCAGCTACATCCATTCTCGCATTCGGCTGGCCCACAGGTCTTAACAAAGCCTTTTTTGCAATAATTGCAGCCTTCTCAAAGTCTCCGCCTATACCCACCCCTACAACTACCGGCGGACAGGGATTTGCACCTGCATTCCTGACCGTATCAATGACAAACTGCTTTACACCCTCAATACCATCTGCAGGACGGAGCATCTTTAAAGATGCCATGTTTTCACATCCGCCGCCTGCAATATCCAGTTTAATCCTGATATCTTCTCCGGGCACTATTTCAGTATGTATAATGGCCGGGGTATTGTCAGATGTATTTCTCCTGTTGAATATCGGTTCTTCAACAACAGATTTTCTGAGATATCCCTTGCTGTATCCCTGTCTTACACCTTCATTAATGGCATCACTGAGGAGACCACCGGCAATGGAAACATCCTGACCAAGCTCAACAAAAAATACTGCAAGCCCCGTATCCTGGCAGAGCGGCATGGCCTCCTTGCTTGCAATCTCAGAGTTCTGCATAATCTGTCTCAGTACCTCCTGCCCCAGCGGAGATTTCTCTGTTTCAAGGGCCTTTTCATACGCTGCGATAACATCTGCGCTGAGATTGTAGTTTGCATCCATGCACATATCCCTTATATTATCTACTATGTCGTTAAAATGTATACGTCTCATTTGAGTATTTCTATTAACTCCTCTACCCCGCTCCTGATCCTGTCCGCAGACTTGAGAAAGGCTTCCTTCTCTTCATCCTCAAATTTTATTTCAATTATTTCCTCAATCCCTTTTCTTCCAAGCTTTACCGGCACCCCGACAAATATCCCTTTTGTGCCGTATTCTCCATCCAGATACGCAGCACATGGCATTATCTTTTTCCTGTCAAGGAGAATAGCCTCCACCATTTCCACAATAGATGCAGCAGGAGCAACATACGCGCTTCCTGTCTTGAGCAATTCAACGATTTCACCGCCTCCAAACTTCGTGCGCTCCACCATCTTATCAATCTGTGCCTTTGACAACATTTCAGTTATCGGAATCCCCGCAACAGTGGAATATCTTGCCAATGGAACCATGAGGTCTCCATGGCCGCCAAGAACAAATGCATGGATATTATCTACAGACACATTAAGTTCGGATGAGATGAAACACCTGAAACGTGCTGAGTCAAGCACACCACCCATTCCGATTACCCTGTGCTTTGGGAAACCTGCAAAATTGTACGCTACATATGTCATGAGGTCCATAGGATTAGTCACCACAATCAGTATTGCATCCGGAGACCGTTTCACTACCTCTGCTGTAACA
>MHEI01000108.1:6352-6606 GCA_001805165.1 Nitrospirae bacterium RBG_16_43_11
GCAGGTCTCTGCGGCTCATGCCAGGCTTTCTTGCAAGACCTGCTGTAATAACTACTATGTCAGATGCAGATGTATCGTCATAATTATTTGTCCCCGCAACATTCACATCAGAGCCGCTCAATGGCGCTGCCTCAAGGATATCAAGCGCCTTACCGTTAGGAATTCCTTCCATAATGTCAAGTAATACCACATCCCCAAGGGATTTCTCCATAATCCTCTGAGCCGTTGATGCCCCGACATTTCCAGAACCAATT
>MHEI01000108.1:6731-9287 GCA_001805165.1 Nitrospirae bacterium RBG_16_43_11
TCCTGTCAATCTTTACAACGTCCTCAAATTTCAGATCAACACCGAATACACCCGTGAGCTCTCCAATATCATTCCTTACAGGAGTTGATATTGTCACACACAGGATATCTGTTACCAGGGATTTATAAAAATCAGTAACTAAGGTCTTACCGCTTTTTATTGGCTCAATAAACCATGGCCGGTTGGAAAAGTCCTGCCCCATATCAAACTTCTCATACTTCGCCCTGTCTATAACCTGCGAAATATTCCTCGTCAGCATCCTGCCTTGTAAGTTAACTACATAGGCAAACTGAATAAATGGATTGTCATCCACAAGTTTCTGAATCTTCGCCTCCATTTCTGCAATATTCAAAGACTTAAACGATTCTTCCTCTACGATCTCTTCCACAAGCGGTGCAACTATACTCTCCGCCCGCTTCTTCATGCGATCAAGATCAGAACCAAAGTATTCCGGCAAATACTTCTTTGCCTGGGCATACATCTCATCGGACGAGATCGCAGTCAGCCTTCCCGCCTCATACTGTTCCATAACCCATTTAAATATTTTTGCAATTCCAGGATGCTTCTTGTCCACCTTCTGTTCAACATCTAATCCTAAATGTCCGTTTACCCAATAGGCAATACCTGCAATCCCTGACTTATCAGTAATTGTGATCCCCATCGGCCTTTTGAGCAGCTTTACGGTATCGAATATATTGTATATCTCCTCGTTCTTCAAAGCGCCATCAGCATGAATGCCGGCGCTCGTATTATTGAAATCAACACCTACGAACGGATAATTGGCAGGCACCTGAACCCCAAGCTCCTTCCTGAAATAATCAGCTAAATCAGTAATCACGGTTGTATCCACGCCATTGGTATCACCACGCAATGCGATGTACTCCATAATCAGGGCCTCAACAGGGGTATTCCCTGTCCTCTCACCGAATCCAAGCATAACACCGTTAGCTGAACAACATCCGTATAACCAGGCTGTCGTCGCATTAATAAGCGCCTTATGAAAATCATTGTGACCGTGCCACTCAAGCTGTTGTGAGGGGACACCTGCATAGTGGACAAGGCCGTATATCAGTTCGGGAATACCACGGGGAGTAGATGCCCCGATATAAGGGACACCGTAGCCCATAGTATCACATGCCCTTATCTTTACAGGAATACCACTCTGCTCAGACAACTCCATCAGCTTCTGCACAAACGGGATAACGAATCCATAGAAATCGGCACGCGTTATGTCTTCAAGATGACACCTCGGTATGATCCCTGATTCCAATGCTTTACTGACAATGTCAATATACTTATTCGCAGCTTCCCTTCTTGTCATACCAAGCTTCAGGAATATGTGATAATCAGAACAGGAGGTAAGGATACCGGTCTCTTTAAGACCCGCATCTTTAACTATCTGAAAATCCTCTTTAACCGCCCTTATCCATCCTGTTATCTCAGGATATTTGTAGCCTCTATCCTGACAATTCTCAACTGCCTCCCTGTCCTTTTTATTATATAGAAAGAACTCGCACTGCCTTATTATCCCGTTAGGCCCGCTAAGCCTGTGAAACATATCATATATATCTACTATTTGCCTGACGGTGTACGGTGGTCTTGACTGCTGTCCGTCCCTGAAAGTGGTATCGCTGATCCAGAACTCCTCCGGTGTATACATCGGGACCAAGCGGTGATTAAATGGTATCTTAGGGACTTCATTGTAAGGAAAGAACTCTCTGAACAGATTAGGCTCTTTAACATCAATAATCTCATAATGGTAGGCTGACCTTGCCAGGAGATTTTTTTCTTTAACCAGACCGGACATTATAGAAATATTAACATAGTAAAAGATTTTATTGCAAGGATTTTAAAATAATAGTTCCACTGTAACCACCCTGCCTCCCGTGAACCTGGCATCTACTTTATCCCCAATCTGTATCATATCAAAAGATATAAACTGTCCTTTCCCGAGCACAGGTATCCCCTTATAGATAATTAAAGATACACTGCCCATGTTTGTATCATCTATGGTCAACAATCCAAGAGCAGAGTTGAGTCCTGTTACCTTGCCACGTATATCTCCATGACCATTTTCATCACCATGATAAATCTTTGAAAGATCTATCTTCCGGACCGGATTGCCGTCATCAGGCGGACTACCGGCAGTAGTAAATATAACCTCCCCTCCTATCCGGGGACATGACCTGGCCTGACCATCTCTCAGAGTCATATACAGATATGTCCATACCCGGTATTGAGTACCAGTCTCCAAAGGAGCCTCCGGTGTAATTATCTCCTGACTGTCTTTCCATGATACGGTTCCACCAATCCCCCACTCCGTAGTAAGAAGAGTCCCCACACCATACCTTCCCCCTGAAATATTAACAGACTCCAGGGCCGGTTGCAGATCCCTGAGACCATCGGTAAGGGTCTTCAACGTCTTCTCATCCCAGGTTATTATAATTGAACTGTCTGCAGGAACACCTTTTAAATTATAGGATGGATTAGAGGAGACCATCTTGAGAGGTTGCGGACATTCCACACCCTGTCCAAGGGCGCTTTGTATTGGGAAAA
>MHEI01000108.1:9302-9548 GCA_001805165.1 Nitrospirae bacterium RBG_16_43_11
TGCTGAATACAAGTAAAAGGATAATATATTACCTCTAATTCGTGCTAATTCTCTAAATAATGTTTTTTTCAATGAGATATGCTTAACAGACCAACTGTAAAGTTTTCCGTCACTTTAATACGCGGCTTTCCACACAATTGGTGTAGCCCCGCTGATTGGCCATCATATCAAGATGTAGTGTAGCCACATCCTCTATATCCATGTCGAGGTCAGCCGGTCTCTTTTTATCGCTGCGGCATCCTATAA
>MHEI01000108.1:9743-9969 GCA_001805165.1 Nitrospirae bacterium RBG_16_43_11
CAGGTGTGTAGACAATAGCCATATTTGCAGGGGAGGCGCAGAGGGGACACTGGCCACCCCACCCTGTCCCTCCCCTTAGTTTACTTATTGTGTATTCAAAGGAGGGCTTCAGTATCCATTTGAGGACTGCATTCCTGAATCTATCATTCTTGTGAAGTCCTTCCCTTATGAACTCAACGACAGCTTCTTGTGATGCACCCGCACACCCTATATCATCTCCTTTTCT
>MHEI01000108.1:9978-18503 GCA_001805165.1 Nitrospirae bacterium RBG_16_43_11
GAACAATTTAAAGACCTTCTTTGCCGCATCTATGCTATTGGTAAAATCCACATCATTTACCCTGCCTGTGTCAAGCAGAGGAGAGGAATAAGTCAAGCGGTCCGAAAATAGGATTGAGAGGTCATCCGGTGAGGACTCACTCCATATATCAATTAATCCCTTGTAAAAGCTCACCATCTCCGCAATGAAAGGGTAATGTCTTACTCGATCGTCGAGGTAGGATTTGAATTTTGTGTAGTCTTTAATTCCATCCCCCCTTTAGTAATAGCAGGATTTATTGTATAGTAGGAATCCATTATGACGAAGATCTTAGACAGATACATTCTCCGTGAACTTGCTATTTCTTTTATCCTCAGCATCTCCGTCCTGCTGTCAGCATTCCTCATGCAGCAGGTTATTAAATTCTCAAGAATATCGTCTGAGACCGGTATAAGTTTTTTCCTGCTTGTCAAATTTGCGGTCTTCATTATACCCCTTTTTTTGGTACTTGCAATACCGCTTTCAGTGATGATCTCATCAATACTGACTTTCAGCAGGCTATCCACAGACAGCGAAATAACGGCTTTGCGATCGGGAGGGGTAAGTGTGTACCGTATGCTCCTACCTGTATTTATTTTCTCAGTCAGCGCCTTTCTTCTCGCATTGATCTCCTCATCTGTTCTTCAACCTATGGGGCACAGGTACATACGGGTACAATCATACAATACACTGAAGGGACAGCAAAATTTAGGTTTGCAGGAAGGTGTATTTAACAATCTCTTTAATCTGTTAGTGTATGTAAAAAAGGTTACTGGTGGAGATACACTGAATGGCATCCTCATATCTGACCGCTCATTAGAGGATTCAAAGATTATTACAGCAAAAAAGGGGACAATCCTCAATGACCCTGTAACATCAAACCTGTTTTTGAAACTTCAGGATGGCCATATTTATTTTGAGTCTGATGACAGAGAAAGATATCAGATGGTCACCTTTTCCACATACTTTTTAAGACTGGAAGCAGCTCAGTCAATAGAGAATGTCCGCCTCATAAAGGAGAAATGGGGATTGAGCCTTTCTGAATTAAAGAAAAAAATAAAAGAGAAGAAGGATCAGGGAAAGCTGCGGGATTACAGGAGGCTTCTGATCGAATACCACAAGAAGTTCTCATTGCCTGCTGCCGCCCTGGTCCTTGGACTGCTCGGTACACCGATCGGCATCATGACCAGGTTTTCAAGCAGATTTGCAGGCTTCGTGCTGAGTATAGTAATTGTTTTCTTATACTATATACTTGACAGCGGTTTTGAAATACTCGCTGTCGAGGGGTTCATCCACCCGATGCTTGCTGCCTGGGCAACGGTCTTTTTATCGCTTGTTCTGGCCGCAGTTACAATTGTGATAGTAGCTGCAGAAGCAGGATTACCACAATTGAACATATTTTCAAAGGGCAAATGAAGATCATCTCACGATATGTCTCAACAGAATTTATAAAGATCCTGTTAATCATTGTAGCCGCATTTATGGTTCTTTACATGCTTGTTGATGTATTTGAGAACCTGGGTGATTTTACTAAGGCACATTCTGATTTCTTTACTGCTTCAACATTCTTTCTTTACCGTTTACCACAGGCAATATATTACACAGTACCACTTTCACTCCTTGTTGCCTCTTTTCTAAACCTTGGACTTTTTACCAAATACAATGAACTGATCGCATTACGTTCCGGCGGATTGAGTATCCATAATATAACATTACCTGTTTTAACCGTATCGTTCCTGATTTCTGTCGGCACATTCTTCCTGAATGACTCAATCATACCTGTAACAAACAAGAAGGCAGAGGATATAATGATGTCAATCGAGGCAAAACCGAGAGAAATGTTCTTTAAGGAAGACAGTCTCTGGCTTAAGGCCGGCAATTACACTATATACAATGTCAGGTTTATAGACCCTGACAAGAAGATTATGGGACGGATCAACATATATTATCTGACACCTGATTTTAAGATAAGGGAAAGTATATCCGCAGAAAAGGCCGTTTCAGAGCATGAGCAGTGGTTTCTGAAATCAGGTGTAAAGAGGATATTTAATACTGATAATACAGATATAAGTCTCCGGCAATTTGATTCCCTTCCGATTGATTTCCCCTTCAGGCTTAATGATTTCAGGCATGTAATAGTCCAGGCATCTGAAACAAGATATTCGATATTAAAAAATTATATTGATACTATTAAAAGAGAGGGATATGAGGTACAGAGGCTTACAGTTGACCTATATGCAAAGACATCCTTCCCATTTTCCGGGTTTATCTTATCCATATTCGGGATCGCTTTTGGTTTCAGCATCAAGAGATATGGTGGTCTTGCCGGTGGAATCGGATTGTGTATCCTTACCAGCGTCCTCTACTGGACCGTATACTCTCTGTCTATACACATGGGATACTCAGGCTACTTTAATCCTCTGCTGTCAGCATGGCTGACAAATTTATCATTCGGGGCAGTTGGGGGTATTATGTACTTCAGGGCTATGAGACTGTGATATAATTAGTTTGCAGTTTCTTTCCTGAACGGAGGAGTTCTTCAAATTCACTCAACGGCACCGGCTTGCTGAAGTAGTAACCCTGCATCTCCTCGCATCCATGTTCTCTCAGGAACATGAGCTCTTCAAGTTTTTCCACACCTTCTGCCACTACCCTGAGCTTGAGCGTATGAGCCATTGCTAAAATTGTCTGTACGATGGCTGCACCATCAGGATTGCTTGTTATTTCCATCACAAAAGAACGGTCTATCTTGATCACATCAATTGGAAATAGCTTCAGGTAACTGAGGGAGGAATAACCTGTTCCGAAATCATCAATTGAAAGCCTGACACCCGTATCTTTTATTGCATGAAGCTTCTTTATGAGTTTCTCCTCATCCTTCATAAGGATGCTTTCTGTCAATTCCAACTCAAAGTGCATGGGATCGAGACCGGTCTCATCCAATATCCCTTTGATAAGTTCAATAAGATTTTCCTGGGCAAACTGCCGTGCAGAAAGGTTTGCAGAAATATGAAGATTGGGATATCCCATATCTCTCAACTGCCTGCCGTCACTGCATGCGGTACGGAGCACCCATTCGCCTATAGGGAGGATCAGACCTGTCTCTTCAGCTAAAGGTATAAATTCTGCCGGTGACACCATATGTCCATCCGGACGCTGCCATCTTATCAATGCCTCCATTCCGCAGATATCTCCTGTTGAAAGATCAACCTTGGGTTGGTAATAGAGTATAAACTCCTGCTGCTCCAGCGCCTTGCGGAGATTTGTTTCCATGCTCAGCCTGTCTTTAACCTTGCGATTCATCTCTTCGGCGAAGAACTGATAGTTATTCCCGCCATGACCTTTGCAATAATACATAGCCGTATCAGCCTTCATCAAAAGATGCTCAACACTTTCACCGTCTGATGGAAAGATTGAGATTCCGATACTTGTACTGGCAAACAGCTCATTTTCATTTAATGTGAATGGTGCAGCAAACAGGTTCAGTATATTTTTTGCAACTGTAATTATATCATTTATATCCATCACATCAGTTACCAGTATAACGAATTTATCTCCACCCAGACGCGCAACAGTATCATAACTTCGCACACCGCCGGTAAGCCGTTCAGAAACCAGCTTAAGAAGGCTATCCCCTACCCCATGGCCAAGCGCATCATTAATAACCTTAAACCGGTCAAGGTCCAACAACACTACTGCAAGTGTATTCTTTTTCCTTTTCTGATATGCCGCAGCATGGTTAAACCTGTCGTTGAGAAGATTCCTGTTAGCAAGACCTGTAAGGGAATCGTGGCTTGCCTGATACATCAATTGCTCTTCAAAAAGCTTTCTCGCTGTTATATCATGTATAACAACACACATTACATCCTTTTCATCATAAGAAAGAATGCTCGCAGACAATTCTGCGTATAATTGAGATCCGTCTTTATGTCTCAACTTCAGGTCCCTTTTCTCTGTTATGATCCGTCCTATCTCAAGGTCTGTAGTCTCAATGTCCTCTGCAATCATGTCATGCAGGGTCATATTCACTATTTCACTATTTTCGTAACCCAGCAAACCTTTAAATGCGGCATTAACTTCAAGGATCTTCTTATCATCACAGTTGACAAACAGTATGCCCTCAGCAGCCTGTTCTACGACAGCCCGGTACCTATCTTCCGATTCTCTTCCCCTCCGCCGCGACAGCACCAGCTTCTCAAATAGCAGATAGCTTACAACAGCGAACACGAAGCCGGCGAAAAGAAACCATAGGATAAAATAAGTAATAGTGTGAACACCCTGTTTGTATATAGTCCTGGGTGCATCAACCTTTATCACAAATGCCCTCTTACCGTAAACGTCTTTTACAATAGTGTACCCTGCGACTACCTCCTTACTTAACGTTGATACTAAAACCGGCATTGCATCAGAAAGCCTTGTCATTGCATCTTTAAAATCATCAGGTATTATCCTGTCGTCAACCCTTAAGACACCGATGGAGAGTTTAGTCTGTTGTGCAAGTTGTTCGATCTCTTTTGAGTCGAGATAACGTCCGATAATCAGTGCCCCGTGAATCGGCCCTTCATATTCATTAGTTAAAACCGGTCTTGAAGAGACCAGCATAATTCCTTCAGGAAGACGTAATATCCCTCTTACGATACTTTCTGTATTGTGGTGCCTTACAAGCGGACTTTCAGTGGTGATGTGTTTTAAAATGCTCTCCGGAACAGGTGCCGGCGTTTCATTATGGAGATCAAAACCTCTTGCATGGACGATATCTCCATTATTCTTTATATAAATCAGCAGATTAAGACGCAACTGCGGGAAGACTGTGTCCGGCAGGTTTGCCTCTATAAACTCCTTATTACCATCCTGTATAAACTTATAACTCTCATCCCAACCGGCATAATCACCATTTACAGTGCTCAAATGTGACAGTTCGCCATTGAGCGCATTAAGCGCCCTGTCTACATTTTTCTGCATATTATTGTTTTCTATCTCTACAAAGCTATCGAGTAGGATCAACCTGGAGGCAATCAACAGTACCAGAAACAGTACAGACAGGGATGCCCCTATCATCAGAAAAACCTTAAATCGTCGTTTCAAGAGAAGTTTGGCGCGGATAACCACACAAACTTATCGTCAGGAAAGAGTGCATGTATTAGCCAAATCACTAACTTTGACTGTTGACTTTGCACAATCAGATTGATAATATAGGCCAAAAATCAAAGGGACTAATACTTATGGGTCAATACATACTTGTCCTTGACCAGGGTTCTCTAAATTCCAGGGCCATACTTGTTGATAATCACGCCAAGATCATTGCCCAGTCAGAGTACCCCCTTAAACCCCACTCACTCCGTTCAGGCTGGATAGAGTACAAACCTGACGACATATTAAAAAGCCAGCTCGATGCAATCAGGAATCTATTCAGGAAAATAGGGTCAAAAAAACAGCAGATAGCTGCTCTCGGCATGTCTGGTCAGCATTCCACAATCATACTCTGGGATAAAGATACCGGCAAACCTGTTTATAATGCAATAAGTTATAACGATCCCAGAGGGGTTGATATATGCAGACAGAAGGCCGAACGCCGGGATATAGTACGCGAACGGACAGGGCTTCAGCTCTCGCCCTATTATTCCGCATCAAAGATAAAATGGGTATTGGAAAACGTTAAGTCTGTACAGAAACTGATTGAGAAGGGACGCTTATTGTGCGGCACTGTAAACACCTATATACTGTGGCATCTATCAAACAGGTCGGTCTATGTTATAGATCATGCAAGTGCAGCCAGGACCCTTTTGTGTAACATATTTACGAAGACATGGGACAGAGAACTACTTGAACTCTTCAATTTACCTCACGAAATCTTTCCCCCTGTCCTTCCCACATCGTCTTATCTCGGTGATGCTGTTATAGAGCGTCAGGTAATACCAATACATGCCTCTATAACAGGGCAGCAGGCTGCCCTGCTTGGGCAAGGTCTGTTTCAGGAGGGAGATGTAAATATCAATTATGGAGATACCGGACTTATTCTCGCAAATACAGGTAAGAAGATATTCCTTCTGCCGGGACTCCTGACATCCATTGCATGGTCGAATCATGATAGTACTTCATACCTGCTCGAAGGAGTGATAAACTCAGCCGGCTCACTAATCGAATGGATGAGAAACAATCTCGGCATCCTGGGCCCAAAAGAGGACATAGAAAAACTATGTAAAGGTTCTTCTAACCGCCTGTTTATGTTCCCATCAGTGACCGGACTTGGCTCTCCTCACTGGGATTCTCACAGCACTGTGTGCATGTATGGACTCAATAATAATTCAAGAAGGGAAGATATCGTTCGCGCTGCAGTGGAATCTATAGCATTCTTAGTTAAGGATAACATCAATGTAATCCAGACAGACGGGCGCATCCAGTTAAAGAGAATCATAGCAAACGGCGACATTTCAGACATAACTCATCTGATGCAATTCCAGGCAGACATCCTTAGAATGCCTGTGCATAAGGCTAAAGAAGGCAATTACACTGCGCTTGGGGCCGCCTTTTTGGCAGGGCTAAGCATGAAAATATGGCAGGGCATCGCCCCAATTGAGCGATTGACATCTTCTGCAGCCACTAAGGTTTTTAACCCTAAACTCAGCGACCAGGATGCAGTGAAGTTGTATGACCGCTGGCGTCTCACATGTTACCACTCAAGGGAATGGTCAAAAAACTTTTCTTAGTCTCTCTAATATTATTAGTCTCTTATACCGGCTCAGGGTGTGTCTCATTCGAAAAATTTGCACATAAACGTCAGTACGACAAGGCGGAAAAAGTCATTGAAAAAGCAATCGAATATAATTCGGGAAATGTAAAGGCATGGATTGCCCTTGGTGATGTATATCTGACGACTGAAGAATACAGAGAGGCCAGGTATGCATATGAGGAGGCATTACGGCTTGATAAGGATGCCTTTGAGGCTATCACAGGACTCTGGGCATTAGAGCTTGAAGAATCACGGTATGCAGAAGAAGTAAAAGAAAAAGTCAGGAATAAGGTTGAGGCATTTAAAGATGCAGGTGATAAAACCCCTGAAAGGTTTATGGCCATCTTTAACGCTCTTAACTTCCTCCATGAGTACGAAAAAGCCGCAGTAATAGCAGAGGACATTATTAAACTATCTCCTGATGAAGATACTGCATCAGCACTTTCAGGCCACCTTTCTGAGGAAATACTCAGAGAGAAGGATGTGGAAAAACGGCTTAAGATGATTGAAAACTTTCTCAGGACATTCCCGTCAGGTAAAGAGTCTTACATGTTAAATTATTTGCGTCTTGGCATTGTACAAAAGGACCTGAAAGACAGGGAGATGTTATTGAGATTTGGAGAGGAATGGCTGGGGAAAGAACCTGAAAACAGGAGGGCAAATTTTGCAGTCGGACACTTTTATGCAGAAGAAGGGATTGCCTTAGACAGCGCTGTCTCATATATAAAAAAGGCTATACATCTCATAGACGATCCGGACCCGGCAGACAAACCTGAATATTATCCTGAAACTGAGTGGCGAAAGGACCTGCAAAAGACAAAGGGTGTCTACTACTCTGATTTGGGATTAACGTACTACAAATCAGGAGAGTATAATAAGGCAGAGAAGGCATATAAAAAGGGGACTCAATATCTGAAATATGACAAAGACCTGTACTACCGCATGGGAATGCTTATGGAAGAGACAGGAAATGCAGACGGTGCAATTAATGCATACATACAGGCACTGAAATCCGGGGAAAATAATGAAGCAGAAGAGAGACTAAAGAAACTATCAGGTTCACATTTTGAAATCCCCCCTCCCGTGACAGGCATTACCTCATTCACGGATGTGACTGCAGCGGCCGGATTCACAGGAGCAGGCTCAGGCAGGATTGCATGGGGTGACTATAATAATGACGGATATGAAGACATCCTCCTTAATGGGTCTGTTCTCTTCAAAAATAACGGGGATGGTACATTTACTAACATATCAAATGATGCAGGCATAACTTATGCTGATGGAGCCAATGGAGGTGTATGGGGAGATTTTGATAATGATGGATTCATTGACTTTTACACATTTGCATCAGGTAAAGACAGTACTGACAGGATATGGAAGAATAACGGTAATGATAAATTTACTGATATAACTATGACTGCTTTTGAAGAGCCTGATACGTACCCTACAGAGGGCGCAGCATGGGGCGATTACGATAACGACGGATTTATTGATATCTATATTGCCAATTATGAAAAGCCGCTTTTTGAAACTATTGATAGGGGAAGGGGTAATCCGGACCGTCTGTTTCACAATAACGGCGACGGTACGTTTCTGGAAGTAAGTAAGGCAACAGGGACTGTCCTGAGGGAGAATATGAGCGGGAGAGGAGTAAACTGGGGTGATTACGATAATGACGGTGACTCAGATATATACGTCTCAAACTACAGGCTTGACCCGAATTTATTATGGAGAAATAACGGGGATGGGAGTTTTACTAATGTGGCTGAGGAGACCG
>MHEI01000108.1:18530-29719 GCA_001805165.1 Nitrospirae bacterium RBG_16_43_11
TACGGCCATTCCATAGGTGCAGAGTGGGGGGACTACGATAATGACGGTGACCTGGACCTGTTTGTCTCTAATCTCGCACATCCCAGGTACATCGGGTATTCAGACAAGAGTATGCTGCTTGAAAATGAGGGGGCGCCACATTTTACCTTTAAAGACAGATTTGGAGATTCAGGGATAAGATTTGAGGAAACGTCTGCTGACCCTTCCTTTGCAGACTATGATAATGACGGCTTCCTGGATATCTACTTTACGGCTACATATAAAGGTAGAAAAAGCTTCTTATACAAGGGGAACGGTGATGGAACATTTACTGATGTAACCTGGCTTGCCGGTGTCAGAGTAGATGACGGATGGGGAAATGCCTTTGCAGATTATGATAACGATGGGGACCTGGACCTGGTTGTAGGTGGTGGTGAGGGTGTAAAGCTTTTCAGAAATGATGGGAATGAAAACCACTGGCTCCATGTTCGGGTAGTAGGAAAGGAGTCAAACCGTTCAGGCATAGGGGCAAGAGTCATTATTATGCCGAATGAAATCCTCCGGACGCAAATCCGCGAAGTCCAGGGGGGCAAAGGAAGCGGCTCTCAACACTCACTGCCGGTAGAATTTGGACTCGGAGGATACAATGGCCCTGTTGATGTAGTTGTAAGATTCCCTTCAGGTAAGATCGTAAGGGTGAATATGGTAACTCCAAACCGGATGATCGTAGTGGATGAGCTACCTGCGAATTGACACAAACCATACGGCTATGCTATTTTAGGCTGTCTGGATATGCGGGTGTAGCTCAGCGGTAGAGTCCCAGCTTCCCAAGCTGGTTGTCGCGGGTTCAAATCCCGTCGCCCGCTCCAGTGACATACTTCAATACTTAAAAACCTTTCCCTCTTCTCCTTCTTTTCCTGTAACCCGTATATCTGTATCAATGAAATGTTTTACCGTCCAGATATTGGTCAGCAAATGCCTTGTAATCTTAGTAGTGGTAAAGGAAGACGGACCGTCCGCCATAGCAATATAAGGGATAAGCTGATCTGCAAGGTGTGGTTCTGCTGCACCGTTTCTCCAATGATATTCAAGTAAATCCCTGCACGCTTCTCTTGCTACATCTTCAGCAGGTTTGCCTAAAGCCCCAAGAGATGAGAACCCGGCACTGCTTCCCTCATACTCGGCTACAACAAAAAAGAATGTACCCTTACCCGGAGAAGGTGCGGTAACCAATTCAATATCAACGTCAACACCTAAGGCCTTCAGATTTTTCAACCCCTCTGCCCTTTGTCTTTCTGCAATCTCATAAGGAAGGTTCGAGACAGCAGACATGCCGTATATCCTTAGCAGTCTGCCCCTGTCTTCAATCTTAATACCCTTTAATCCGGCAGATGGTCTTATTTCAGCATGGACAACACCACCGCCAATTGGATACCACCCCCACTTATCAATAGAAAGATTAATATGACATCCCATCTTCCCAATGACTGGAACGAACACCTCTTTTAAATAATGAAAGGCCGGGCTCCATGGCACATGAGTACCGCCCATTACAGTTAAGCTATTTAGTTTAGAGTTATGGATTAATGACGGTATAAGGGTCTGGAGGACAAGAGATGTGGATCCGGCACTCCCTTTTTTTTCTGCAACATCAAATGTAAAATTGCCGCTCTTTACAACCTTAGGGTTAAAACGTAACAGAGTTGAGCCGATTTCATTCCCTTCAACATGGGCGTCAGATATATCCCTGCAGGCATTGACACAGGTCAGATGCTGCGGTTGCAGCCCGCCCTTTTTACGGCCTTTTCGTATACTGATAATCTCGACAGGTGTTGAAAAGATGATTGAAAAGGAAAGGGCGCTTCTCAGGATCTGCCCGCCGCCTTCACCATAATTCCCATCTATTGTCAGGTAGTTCACACTTAAAGACGTATTTGGTAATCTCTAAAACTTCATCTACTGATGTGACTCAAAAATTTCATTCATCTCAGGAGCAACTTTTACAAATACATCAAGTATCTTCGGATCAAAGTGTTCGGGCCTTGTCCTTCCATCGCCATCTGTTATGATCTTGCACGCTGTTTGATGATCAAAGGGAGGCTTATATGGTCTCTCACTCCTTAATGCGTCATATTGATCCACTATCATGACTATCCTGCCTTCCAGCGGTATATCCTCACCCTTTAACCCTCTCGGATATCCTGTTCCATCCCATCTTTCGTGATGATTCAGCGCTACAGAGGCTATCATCTGTATTACCGGATGAGATGACTCGTGAAAGATCTTCTCTCCAATAGTAGCGTGGGTCTTCATGATCTCGAATTCCTCATACGTAAGCCTTCCGAGTTTTAACAGGATATTGTCGGGAATCCCTATCTTCCCTATATCATGCATAGGACTTGCGAATGTAACCACTTCCACAAAGTCTGCCGACAGATTCAGTGTCTCTGCGATTTTATGTGTATAAAGCCCTATCCTCTTGATATGTGAACCGGTGTCTTCATCCCTGTATTCAGCAACTGCCGTAAGCCGCTGAACTAATTCAACACTCATCTCTTTGACCATTAACAGGGCATCCTTTAACTCTTTGGTGCGCTTCCTGACAGTATCCTCAAGCATGTGCTTGTAATTCTTTTCCATCTGAAGCAATCTTCTGTACTTTATGGCTTTTTCAATTGAGTAAATAAGGCTTTCCGGCTTATAAGGCTTGATTAGAAAGTCAAAGGCCCCTTTTCTGACAGCATTAACCGCAACATCCAGCTCAGCATACGCTGTCATCAGGATTACCGGAAGTGTTGGATTAAATTCATGGATTTTTGCAAGGAGTTCAATGCCGGAGACTTCCGGCATCTTTATATCAGTTAATACTGCCTCAATGGCGGTTGTTTTTAATGCAGACAGGGCATCCCTGGCACTCTCACATGCGATTGTAGTGTAACCACATTCTTTTAGAAAAGATGATGTTGACTCCCTGACAAACATGTCATCATCAACAACTAATATTGATGCATTATCTTTCTGGTTCACCTGAAAGTACCCCTTTAGCCCGATTTATCTGGGACGTCGTTGGGATGATTGTCATTAAACATTATCCTTGTGGGAACCTGTAGTCTGTAGCCTCTCTTAATTCAAAAAGCCCCGGCAGTTTATTATCTTCGAGGAGTATCATTCTTACTTTGCCCTGCCAGGCTTTTATAAATGCCTTGTGCTCTTCTTCAGTTGCCTCCCCTTTAAGAACTAATGAAATGAGTTCTCCCAAACCGGGGTCTTCTGGCACTACATCAGGATTATAAGTAACAGATACCGTTTTTTCGGTATCGAGCCTCTGGAAGATAAATGTGTTGTATTCAAAATGATCACCGTCAAATACCAACAGGTCCCTTCTTCTGAACCTCCGGCCTAATCCGGCGAAGCCTGTTACAGGAGCCGCCCCGGTGATAAGAGATATAACCTGTGACATTGGGCCATATGCAAGATCTGTTGCCTTACCCATTACAGCAACTCTGATATCCCCTCTGACCGGTATTTCATTACCGTAGAGCGCAGATAATGCCCTGGCTGTTATTTTATAAGCCCCTGATATAGCAGGACATGAATGTCCTGCCAGTTTGACAGCATCGGGATACTTAAAAACAAAAAGCTCCCCCTCCTCCATAGAGCCAAGTATATAGGCAAGGGGATCTTTAAGTCTTAAAGGCTCGACCATATCAAAGAAGTCCTGCCCCCATTTACTCTGACCTTCTGACATAATTTGCAATATAGCATGTTTTTATAATTAGATATACACAGAAATGGGTATAAGGAAGGTCTACAAAATAACATTGTTTATCTATAATAATTCCAGTGTCTTAATCAATGCCTCAGCTTTATATAGTGTCTCGAAATACTCCTTCTCAGGTTCTGAATCTGCGACAATACCTGCCCCTACCTGCACATGTGCCCACCCATCCCTTATAACAAAAGTCCTTATTATAATATTTAAATCCATATCTCCTGTGTAACTGATATATCCAAGAGATCCGGTATATGGTCCCCGTGCTGTAGGTTCCAATTCATCAATTATCTCCATACACCGTATTTTCGGCACACCTGTAATGGTACCTCCCGGAAATACAGCCCTGATAAGATCAAAAGCATCGTTGTCGGGGTTTATCCTGCCTGTAACATTCGATACTATGTGAGTAACATGTGAATAAGACTCTAAGACCATAAATTCATCCACACTTACACTGCCAAACCTGCATACCCGTCCTATGTCATTTCTCTCAAGGTCAACAAGCATAATGTGTTCAGCCCGCTCTTTCTCATTTGTAAGGAGTTCCTTTTGCAAAATTCCATTCCTGACCGGATCTGTTCCTCGGGGCCTCGTACCGGCGATAGGTCTGGTTTCTACAACGCCGTCATATAATCGTACCAGTCTCTCCGGCGATGAACTTACAAGCTGCATATCCCCTGTATCAAAGAATGCAGAAAATGGTGATGGATTTATCTCTCTCAATATCCTGTATAAATTCAGCGGATCAACGCCCTTCACATGAGCTGATAACCTCTGGGAAAGGTTAGCCTGAAAAATATCACCTGCTGATATATACTCCATGCAGCGCTTCACCATATCAATATATTCTTTTTTAGTAAGGTTTGACATAACCCTTATCTTCGCAATTTGTCCGCCGGTCTTAATAATGCTGCTGCACCGCAGTATCCTGTTCTCCAGCTCACTGATTCTCTTACTGTGCAACAACTCATCATGCCCGCACTCGTCAGCAGATGCTACTATCCATGCCCTCTTCATCACATGGTCAAAGGAGACAAGAAGATCCACTTTCATCAAAACAACATCAGGAAATTTTAAATCATCAACTGCGTTACGGGGCAGTTCTTCAAAAAGATGAATAGTATCATATCCAAAATACCCTGCAACACCACCAACAAAAGGTGGAATACCATCTACCCTCGGAACTCTGTTTTTCCTTAATAGTTGCCTTAATAACTCAATAGGTGCGACGGTGTCATTAAGTTTTCCGTTAATAATGATTTCGGGGGTGATGCCGATATATGAAAAGCGGGAAGTTTTGGGGCTCCCACCATGACTTTCTAAGAAAATAGATGGGCCATCTCCCCTTAACCTGAAGAAACAATCAAATGGATTTATCCATGGGATTTCTTTATAGACAATGTTCATTTTGACAATTATATCAGAAAGGTTTATATAGTCGTAGTGGAGATTAGTTATGAATCCTATAAAGGAAGAGACTAAAGACTCCGCCGACGATCTGGAGAAGAAGGTTAGCGTTAAAATGGCGGCGGATGTTCTCCAATCCCTGTCAAAGGCCATCAAGGCGCTGAAACTATATCCTGACAACAGCCCTGTCAAGCATAAGTTTATCTCTGACCTTACCGGAAAATTCACCAAATTCCTTGAAGAATACGGAGACCTCGCTCTAACTGTAAAGCAGTTTGATATGTTGTACCAGGGGGAAGTTGTTTATACCCAGACTGTGAAAGAAGAGAGTATCGCATTCAGGTTTTTTGGGGATGGCATACGTGAGGTTGTCTTTTCTGAGAAATTAGATGAACAGGAGATACTTAATTTTATAAATGTTATTCAGGGCGGAAAGGGACGAGATGTAGAAGATGACGACATAGTCACAATGATGTGGGAAAAGGATTTTAAAAATATCCGTTATGTAGTAATAGAAGACGGAGGAGGAGGAGAAGAAGAAGGTGAAGGAGGTGAAGGAGTAGGAGGAGGACGAGGAGGAGGAGAATCAGAAAGCGAAAAGGAAAAACAACAGCCGGAAACGACTGCATCGGCTGCGGTTCGAAGCGGAGAACCACTAAAGAATGCACATAAGGCAGAAACAGGGCAAAACCAGGCACAGGCAGGGACACAGGCAGAGACAATTCTCAAGTCAACCGCAGTAGAGTTTGAAATTGAGCAGATATATGGAAAGCCCTTTGATGAGATTTTTACCCTTACCACTGAGGAGATTGAAAAGATAAAACAAGAAATGGACAGGGAAGCAAAGGTAGATCTTGTTTTAGAATTACTGGATATACTTTTTCTTATCCTTGAGGTTGAGGAGAGTGCAGATAGTTATAGTGAGATGATGACTTATATAGTGAAGGCTGTTAAGACTATGATAGTCTCCGGGGATTATAAAAATGCTATCGCAGTTTTAACAAGGATTAAGGATATCTCTAATGCTGAAGCGGCAATAGGAGTAACAGATGCATTGGAGGACGAGGAGTTCCTGCAGCAACTTACACAATCTCTGAATATGAACAAAACTGACAATATTGATGAGCTTTTTACAATCCTTACAATGTTTAATAAAAAATCCATTATACCTCTAACCAACATGCTTGCCTCGCTCGAGCAGATGAAAAGCCGGCGTATTGTCTGCGACGCCTTAGCTGTACTTGCAAAGGATAATTTAGACACACTGCTGAAAAGGCTTCAGGACGACAACTGGTTTATGGTAAGGAATATAGTTTATGTGCTGGGAAGGATTGGAGATACTAAGGTTACAAACCATCTTAAACGGGTAAAGGACCACAGAGAACCGAGAGTCAGAAAGGAAATAATCCATACACTGTCTGAGATAAAAAGTGATGATGCGAAAAATCTTCTGGTCTCATATCTCAATGACAGTGATAATACTGTACGTGTATCAGCATTAAAAAGGTTAGTCTCCATGGAACACCGGAATGCAGTGCCCAATATATTGAACATAATCTCTTCTGAGACATTTGAGACTAAGGAGAACTACGAAAAAAGAGAGTTATTTGAGGCGCTTGCCGTGCTGGGATATAAGGAACAATTGCCATATCTGAAAGAGTTATTGATGAAGAAGTCAAGGCTGTTTGGCAGGTCAAAAGTTGATGAACTGAGGATACTGTCTGCCTATGCACTCAGAAAAATGAATATACCGGAGGCAATGGATATCATGAGAGAGGGTGCAGCATCTTCTGATAAAGCGGTAAAAAAGATCTGTGAAGATGCCTTGAAAGACGCAGGGAAGGCGAATATATGACAAGCAGGTTATTTGAAGAAAAACGTGGGGGTATTGGAAAAGATTTCACAAATAATCTTTATAAGCTCTTCAGAACTGCCCAGATTCACGACTCAAATAATGTTGCCACAATCTCCGCTGTAGAAAAGACTACTGAGTCCATAAAAACATTACTGAACAACGGAGGGCCATTCTCTCTCAGACTGTATCAGGAACATCTGTTCATAGACGATGTCAAGATAAGGGTAGATATAGAAAACTTCCTTTCATGCATGTCCCTGATCAATGAGATGAAGAAACGCTTTATTGGCACTATCACTTTTTCACCGCATAAAACATCGGATGAACTTAGCCGGTTTATTTACGCATTTGTCAGCGTAGGGATGAAATCTGCGGAACCATTTCAGGATCTTACTCACAAACTTTCGTCTCAGGGAATAACCGGCATTACGGTAAGCAGGATCGAAGATAAGGAGGAGGATGCAATACATGTAATTCAGGATTCGAAAGAGATGGCAACACATTTGTACTTTAAAACCCTCTCTGTAGTGTCGGATATTATGGACAGCGCCAAATTGAAGAATGCCGTAGGGATAAAAAAGGCAAAAAGGCTTGTTCACTCGATGGTTGACCTGATGGTTAAGGAGGAATCAACTCTTCTCGGTTTGACTACCTTAAGGGCCTATGATGAGTATACTTATAATCACTCAGTAAACGTATCAATACTATCAATTGCAATCGGACAGAGGCTCGGGTACAACAGGACAGAGTTGAGTGATCTTGGCATGGCCACCCTTTTTCATGATATAGGAAAGATTGATCTCCCCATTGAGGTACTGAATAAACCGTCGGAGTTCACACCTGAAGAGTGGCAGATTATGAGAACTCATCCTATTAATGGGGTAAAGACCCTCCTGAGATTAAAAGGTCTTCAGGAACAGGCCATACGCATGATCATGACAAGTTTTGAACACCACCTGAACTATGATCTATCAGGCTATCCTAAGCTTGCATCAGCACGGCGCGTTAGCCTCTTTGGCAGGATAACAACTATCTGTGACTGTTATGATGCACTCACTTCAGCAAGGGTCTACAACCGCACACCTTTCATACCGGACAAGGCCCTGTCTTTTATGATGAAAAAGAGTGACACGGCATTCGACTCAATCTTATTGAAGATATTTGTGAATGTAGTCGGCATTTACCCGGTAGGCACCATAGTACTTCTGAATACGAATGAATTAGCTGTGGTGATTAGGGCTAATGCTAATCCTGTTAACATTCACAAACCGTGCATAAAATTAATAACCGACACTAATGGTAATGAAGTGGATGGTGAGACAATAGACCTGTCCTGGGAACCCAGGATATCAATAGTTCAGTCCCTTGACCATAGAAAGTATGGGATAGATGTCAGCAAATACTTCGTAGCAAATACTTCGTAAGTTAATACGCTAATATACCTTCCTGACCCCATCCTAAGATGCTATCAAAAATTTATATTGACAAAGAAAGTCCGGTTATTGTATAAATAATAACAGGAATTATTACTATTATATTCGCCAGGAGGTTAGATGGACATACCAGCTAAAGTTGATTTCAAGATTAATACACTTGGCCAGCTTTGTCCTATGCCAATAATTTTAACATCTAAGAAAATGAGGGAAATGTCAGCGGGTGAGGTGCTCGAAGTAATTTCTGATGACGCTGGAATAAAGAAAGATATGCCGGCCTGGTGCAACTCAACTAAGAATGAATACATTGGCCTTGTAGAGGATAATAAGGTTTTCAAGGCTTATGTAAGAAAGAAGTAAATTCATGCATCGTCATTCGAGACAGAGGAAGGTCATCTTAGATGTTCTTAAACGAACGAAAACCCATCCCTCTGCAGACTGGGTCTACAGAGAAGTCAAAAAGGAGATTCCAAATATAAGTCTGGGTACAGTCTACAGGAATCTGAAACTACTGCAGTCAATAGGGGAAGTTACAGAAATATCATGCGAGGGCAATGAAGGACGGTTTGAGGGAAATTCTCACCTCCATTATCACATCACCTGTCAGAAGTGCGGGCAGATTAAAGATGTGGATGATATCATACTGCACGATATTGAGGGAAAGGTAGCAAGAGCAACAGGCTTTAAGATCACTAATCACTGTGTCGGGTTTGCTGGTATATGCCCGGCATGCTTAGAATAACAATACGCTTAACCATGAAGGGAGGACTACAATGTCACACGAAGCAAAGAAGTTTGAATTAAAAGGTTTGGAGGGACTTTCTGACAGCCAGATTTCTCAGCACAGGGACATTCTTTATGTTGGGTATGTGAACAAACTCAACGAGATCGAGGATAAACTGAAGGGTGCAGACCGCTCAAAGGCCAACCAGATATACAGCGAATATCGGGGACTGAAGGCTGATGAGACATTTGCCCTGAATGGGGTGATCCTGCACGAGCTCTACTTTGAGAATATGGGAGGCCGTGGCGGGAACCCGACAGGTCAGGTTGCAGATCTCATCAAGAGGGATTTTGGTACTATAGAAGCATGGATAGAGGATTTCAAGGCCTGCGGAATGGCAGTAAGGGGATGGGTTGTGCTCACTTACAACCTGTGGGACGGAAAGCTTCATAACTATGGTGCAGATGCCCACAACTTTAACTTCCCTGCAATGGCCTGGCCGTTGCTCGTAATGGACGTATACGAGCACGCATACACCATTGACTACGGAGTTAAAAGACCGCCTTACATAGATACTTTCATGAAGAATATCAACTGGGATGCAGCAAACAGAAGGCTGGAGAGGATTGCTAAGTTGGTGTAATATCCCCCCTCACCCTTCATCCCTCTCCCCTATTGGGAGAGGGATGAAGGGCACTCATTTTTCTCTATCCCAAAGAACTTATCCTTGAAACCAACTGCTCCGCCAGGTTCATAAACACCTTGCTCTGTGGAGACTCTGAATCATCTACTAATACAGGCCTGCCTGCATCGCCGCCTTCCCTGATTTTAAGGTCAATAGGGACTTCGCCGAGGAATGGAACATCGAGTTTCTTTGATGCAGCTTCCCCTCCTCCATGGCTGAATATGTCTGACCGTTCTCCGCAGTGGGGGCAACGGAAAAAACTCATATTCTCAATAACGCCAAGTATAGGGACATCAAGCTTTCTGAACATGGAAATACCCCGTACCACATCAAGCAAGGCCACATCCTGCGGAGTGGTAACAATTACAACACCGGTTAGCGGAACCTTCTGAGCCAGGGTCAATTGCACATCACCTGTACCAGGAGGAAGGTCCATTAACAGGTAATCAAGATTACCCCATTCCACATCTGTAAGGAGCTGTTCAACTGCCTTCATGACCATTGGTCCCCGCCATATAAGCGGGGTATCCTCTGCGATCATAAAACCTATGGACATAAGACTCACACCATATTTCACAATAGGGATCAGCTTCTCACCCCTGATTTCCGGCTTCTCTGTGATCCCCATCATAATCGGGATACTTGGGCCATAGATATCCGTATCCAGCAGCCCAACCCTTGCTCCTGTCCTTGCCAATGCAACCGCAAGACTCACACTTACAGTAGACTTACCGACCCCTCCCTTTCCGCTGGCTATAGCAACAATATTTTTAACGCCTGGCAGTATCTCTTTATTAAGTACTTGTTCCCCGGTAACCATTATATATTCCTCCTTAGTTTAGAGTTCAGGAACCTGAAAACGCTTTGTATGCTTTTTAGTAAATATATATCACAAATGCGGGTTACATTGCTATGATGAAAGTCATAATATAAGGTGGGAAAGTAAGGAGAACCCTTTTTCTATCATCAGAAAGATACTTTAACACCGAACCCAATGAAATTTCTGTCCAGAATATAGTAAGGAATCACACGGTCTTCTCCGGTATAGGCACGGAGGGCGTTGAGAGATGTATGGGTGAGTGCAACAAGGAAGATCTTGCCACGGTCTATCCCCGTTGTATTCGATATGCCAATGGGATCAAACTTGCTATTCTTATAAGGTGATACATAAAATGCGTATGTTGTATACCATAGAAAATCAGTCATACTGAAGAACATAAGTGCACGGTTATATGTCGTATCACTTTCCCTGTACTTTCTCAGAGCAAGTTCGAATGTGTAGCTTGATGCCACTTCGCCTGCAAGATGATATGCGGGTTTTGCCTTATTGT
>MHEI01000108.1:29882-30620 GCA_001805165.1 Nitrospirae bacterium RBG_16_43_11
TATGAAAGTTATGAATAAGATTATTAAGATATATGATGTTGCTGTCTTGCGCTTCATGACCGTACCTGCCTAAGATGTCAACGAAGAATTTCTATCTTTTCTATCGGCAGGTACAGATACCTCCTTGAGATGTCAATCCCAAATGTGAAATGCATTTAATGTTTTCTTCTACAACTCCGATTAGTTCTCATCTTTGAGCTTATTGATATTTTATGCGGCTATCTATCACCCGGGAATAAACAATGAAGATTAATAATATTAATAACTACACCTCATCTCATATAACAAAAAGTTCAAAAAGTGAAATTGAAAAGAAGGGTAAAGGATTTTCTTTAAGCTTGTCTGTAAATGGACAAAGTGGCCAGGTAGCTGTTAAGGTCATAGACAACAAGTCTAAAGAGACGATACGAGAAACAACATCTCAGGAACTTCGCGATGTTTATGATAAATTACGCGATATGGCAGGAAGGTTGTTTGATAAGAAGGCTTGAGGAGAAGGGACAGCCATAAAGTCTGTCCCTTCTCCTATATCTCATCTTAATATTCCAATTGAAGCCTCGCAACAAGAAGCATAATAGAATTATCTACCGTACTTGGATAAGCTTCATTATCCTTCCCGATGCTCGCATAATCAAACCCGGCTTCCAGATTCAGGTTTTGCGCAATATTATACTTACCCTGAATATAAATATCAGTGCCTATACTCTCATCTCTGCCGGACGGCACATCCTGGTGCTG
>MHEI01000108.1:30706-30859 GCA_001805165.1 Nitrospirae bacterium RBG_16_43_11
GTGCAGCGGATGGCGATGATGTAGATAATTCAGGTTATGCTATCAAACTTGAGGGGACTAAGCCGGTAGGTTCTGCGAATGTAGGTCTGATGTTCATAATGACATCAGGAGACAAGGAGTTTACGACTACCGATTCTGCAAGCAGTTTCATCA
>MHEI01000108.1:30932-31008 GCA_001805165.1 Nitrospirae bacterium RBG_16_43_11
TACAGGGATTGACAACCCACTAAGGGTTGACGGGTCAGTTTATGGCGGTGCTGGTTTGGGATACGGACTGATGACT
>MHEI01000109.1:0-3197 GCA_001805165.1 Nitrospirae bacterium RBG_16_43_11
AGATAGGCAGCGCCAATCAGGAGGGCAATCGCAGAAACTTCACCTATAGATCCACCTATATTTCCTATGAACGCATCCAGGATATTAAGCTCTGCGGCCTTGCCTATCCCTTTACCAGTAAGTCTTGCCACCTGAAGATCTCCGAGTGGAGTAGCTCCGGTCTTAGCATCTATACCTGAAAAGAATGATCTGGGAACCGGCCATGTCGTCATTTGTAATGGGAATGCTATAAGGAGGAAGACCCTTGCCATGAGGGCAGGATTAAATGGATTAAATCCAAGTCCGCCATAAAGCTGTTTGCAGATTATTATCGCAAAGAATCCGCCAACTACACATAGCCACCCTGGTGAACCAGGGGGCAAAGTAAGTCCCAGGAGGAGACCTGTGACTGCGGCACTTCCATCTGTAACAGAAATCCTCTCCCCGCTTAGTTTCTGATAAATTGCCTCGGCTGCCATTGTGGAACATACCGATACTATCAGTACATAAAACGCACCCCATCCGAAGAAGTATAGACCTGCCAGTGAGGTAGGCGCCAATGAAAGGACAACAGTCCACATTATTCTCTCAATGGAGTCCTGACTGATTTGATGTGGGGACGACGTCAGAATAAGCTTTGGGGTAGGCTCTTCTAATCTTCCCTTTTTCTCTTCCTGTTCTGCTGCTGCCTCTGCCATCTCAACTTACTTAAGCGTCCGCATTATTATGCGACCTTGCTCTTTGCCTTTCTCATTTCTGCTTTAATATACCGGATTTGCTGCACTATCGGCCTCCGCGACGGACAGACATATGTGCAACAGCCGCACTCAATACAATCAAACACATAATACTGCTCTGCTTCTTTAGGCTTACCGGCCTCACCGAGGATGCTGTACATATTGGGCAGTAAGCGTATCGGACATGCCTGTACACACCTGCCGCACCGTATACATGCACGAAAGTCCTCGAGAACTACATCACCTTTTGGAATTACAAGGATCCCTGATGTCCCTTTTAATATGGGCACAAGCATCGAGTACTGGGCAATACCCATCATCGGCCCGCCAAAGATTATCTTGCCAGGTTCTCCAACAAGCCCACCGCATTCTGTCACTACATGCTCAAGCAAGGTACCGACAGGTATATTAAAATTACCCCGTCTGTTTATGCCATTACCGGTAACAGTAACAATACGGTCAACGAGTGGGATTCCATACCGGACGGCATTGTAAACAGCAACTGCGGTTCCAACATTCTGAACTATTATACCCACATCCATCGGAAGCCCGCCTGAAGGGACCTCTTTACCGGTTACGCTCTTGATAAGCTGCTTCTCAGCGCCCTGGGGATATTTCTTCTCCAATGAAGTGACACGTATATTTGTACCTGATGCAGATTTCGTAATTGCCTCTATTGCACCCGGTTTATCATCTTCAATACCAACATACCCATCTCTTACACCCATTATGTGCATCAGTATCTTCATCCCCTCAATCACTTCACGGGATTTCTCAACCATAAGCCTGTCATCAGAAGTCAAAAAGGGCTCACACTCTGCACCATTGAGTATAACAGCGGTAATTTTTTTCTCTTTCGGAGGGTTTAATTTCACATGGGTGGGGAATGCAGCACCGCCCATCCCTACAATCCCGGCTTCCAATATGATGTCTTTCAATGTCTTAGGATCCAAGTTAAGGTAATCACTGTTTTCTTTGAGGGAATCAATAGCCTCATCTTTTCCGTCAGACTCAATTACGATTGAATTAGACTGATTACCTGATGGGTGAGGGAACCTGCCGATAGCTAAAACTTTTCCGGAGACCGACGAATGTACAGGCGATGAGACAACTCCCTTAGCCTCACCCACCTTCTGATATTTTTTTACAATATCCCCTATCTTTACTAATGGGTCACAGGGAGCGCCTATATGCTGAGACAAGGGGATAACGACCTTGGCAGGCGGCTTTATATCAGCAATAGGAATAGAAGATGTCGCGCTTTTACTGTCTGTTGGGTGTATTCCTTCGCCGGCTATAGTCCACATATAAATACTTACTTCTTATTCCTATCCTTCAAAATATCCCTCAGCTCTTCCATAAACTGATTTATATCCTTAAACTCTCTGTATACTGAGGCAAATCTCACGTAAGCAACTTCATCAAGGGTGTGGAGTTCTCTCATTACTTCTTCCCCGATCATTGTGCTCGGTATCTCCTTTTCTCCACTCTCCTGAACCTTTTTCTCTATCCTTGAAACGGATTCTTCCAAGGCATCCATACCCACAGGTCTTTTCTCACACGCCTTTTTAAGCCCTGAGAGTATCTTGTTCCTTTCGAAGGCTTCTCTCCGTCCATCTTTTTTTACTACAACAGGAAGAACGTCCTCAACATGCTCATAAGTAGTAAACCTTCTCCTGCATCTGAGACACTCCCTCCGCCGGCGGATAGAGCTCCCTTCCTTCCCCTCTCTTGAATCTACAACCTTGTCCTCAATATGTCCGCAGAATGGACATTTCATAAAAACTCTCCACGCTCAGTAAACAGGAAACTTCCTGCACAAATCCCCTACAGCAGTACGAACTTCATTATAGACATTCTCGCTGCCTATGCTGCCAAGCACCTTATCAATATACTCAGCTATCTTATCCATATCTCCCTCTTTCATACCCCTGGTGGTTACTGCCGGAGTGCCGATTCTTACACCACTCGTAACCATAGGCGGTTTATCATCGAAGGGGACGGAATTCTTATTCAGTGTTATCCCTGAAGCGTCCAGTGCTGTCTCAGCATCCTTGCCGGTAATGCCCTTATTCCTAAGGTCTACCAGCATCAGGTGATTATCCGTGCCTCCTGAAACAAGGTTGTATCCCCGCTTAACAAGGCCATCTGCAAGGCGCCTTGCATTCTTCGCAACCTGCTCCTGATAGCCCTTGAACTCCGGTGTCATCGCCTCTTTAAAGGCTACAGCCTTAGCAGCTATGACATGCATCAGAGGGCCGCCCTGAATTCCAGGGAAAATGCTCTTGTCAATCAACCTGGCATAATCTGCCTTGCACATGATCATCCCGCCCCTTGGACCTCTTAATGTCTTATGAGTCGTTGTAGTAACAAAGTCACAATGAGGGAACGGGCTTGGATGAACACCTGCCGCTACAAGACCTGCTATATGCGCAATGTCTGCAAGTGTATAGGCGCCTATTTCTTTGGCAATTGCCTGGA
>MHEI01000109.1:3224-3826 GCA_001805165.1 Nitrospirae bacterium RBG_16_43_11
AGGCGCTTGCCCCGATGACTATAATCTTAGGCCTGCGTTCTATTGCCAGTTTTCTTACTTCATCATAATCAATCGTCCCTGTTTCACGGCCAACACCATAGCTCACAACATTATAGAATATGCCGGAAAAATTTACCCTGCTGCCATGACTCAAATGTCCGCCATGTGCAAGATCCATCCCCATGATCGTGTCACCCGGCTTAAGGACAGCAAAATATACGGCCATATTAGCCTGTGTCCCTGAATGCGGCTGTACATTAACATGCTCAGCGCCAAAAATTGCCTTTGCCCTTGATATCGCAAGGTCTTCCACTACATCCACATGCTCACAGCCTCCATAATATCGCTTATGCGGATAACCCTCGGCATATTTATTGGTCATTACACAACCCTGGGCATCGAGCACTGCCTTACTGGCATAATTCTCAGAGGCAATAAGGAGGATATTGTTATTTTCCCTCTTTATCTCGTTCTGAATAGCCTCATAGACCTCAGGGTCTACATTCTGTAAATCTGACATCCTTACACCCCTCTAATTACCTTTATTGTTAAATAAACCTTTTTCAATCTCACTTATCTTATCCAGTCTCCTCTGGTGCCTG
>MHEI01000109.1:3879-6310 GCA_001805165.1 Nitrospirae bacterium RBG_16_43_11
CTTATCAAGAACCCTGCCGCCAAGTACTAATATGTTTGCATCATTATGAAGCCTGCTCATTCTCGCTGTAAACATGTCGTAACACAATGCTGCCCTTACATCAGGAAACTTATTTGCTACTATTGACATCCCTATACCTGTACCGCAGGACAAAATCCCTCTCTCTGCAATACCCTTAGAGACAGCATTTGCTACCTTGATCCCATAGTCAGGATAATCAACAGACTCAGGATTATCCACACCATAATCTATTACTTCCAACCCCTTTTCCTTTAGTAACTCAACTATCTTTTCCTTGAGCTCACAACCACCGTGATCAGATGCAATCGCTATTTTCATGTTTACGGACAACTATCCCTATTCTTTTTCTTGCGAGATTAGGGTCATTCATACTACCCTATCCCATTATTTTACGTCAAGTGAATTTTTAGGACGTGAATTTTTAACCCCATTACGAACGATTGTCAGGCCGATGGCTTCCTGGCAACAACGACCCTGAATACCATAGGCAGGGCTATCTGATCTCCACTCTGATACTTACTTACGGCATTCATTATTTCTTTTTCAACAGCTTCTTTTTGTTCCCCTGTAAGCCTTGCAAAAAGTGATTGGAGCGGGGCCGCCAGCTCTTTTACATTTGCGAGGTAATCTTCGGCTGAGTCAAATATGGATTCCCCTGAGATTTCCTCATCTGTCAGGCCTGACAGGCCGGCGGAACCTGCCATCCCAAGGAGGTCTCCAGGTTTTGCAAGTCTGAATATGCCGGGTTGATCAGGAAGCGGGGCAGGCACATCAATAAACCTCTTCAATACCTCCATTGGTATCCTGATAAAAGGGTTCTTGTCTGATGTTGACCACACTGCAGCCGATAGATAACCTCCATTTTTGAGTACCCTTGAAATCTCTTTCAAGGCACCATGGATATCAGGAAGAAACATGAGACAAAAGCGGCTGATAACCGCATCAAATGATGCGGCTTCATATGGCAGTGAAGATACATCATTTGCATGGAATGAAATATTTTTTACCCCAGCCCCCTCTGCCTTCCTCCTGGCCACTGCCAGCATATTCTCCGACAGGTCAAGGCCTACAACCCCCCCACTGCTGCCAACAGCCTGTGCCGCAAGTATCGAGGGGTATCCTGTACCGCACCCAAGGTCAAGCACCCGCTGACCGGGAGAAATCCGCGCATCTCCGATCAACCGGTAGCTGACAAAGGTAAGGCTCTGTTCAAGGTTCTTATCCCACTTCTCCCACGCAGGGGCGACGCGATCCCAGTTCTGGCGCTGAGATTCTATATACTTTTTTTGATCAACAGTTGACATATATAATTCCCCCCTAACTCTTTATACTTAATGGCCTTTTGCACAAGTCTAAAGACGTCATTCCCGAATGGTTTTATCGGGAATCCATTTTTTATAACCTCAAGGAGTTATTGTTCGACCGCAAAGAATACATCATTCGGACTTGCCGTCGTTGATAATTGGGTGTTGCGGTAATCTGTCCAGATAACGTATGCCTTTCCCTCAGCCACAGCAACACCCGGCTTTTCATGCCATGTAACTCCGCTGCTGTTATCTGTATCATCGTTAACAATCCTATTGGTAGTAAAATCTGTACCGTCACTGCTCTTTGCAAAATATATATCCTTAACTCCGTTTCGCCAATCATCCCATACCAAATAGATATTTGAATCATCAGCAGTTATCGCTGGATACGCCGCACCACCGAAGAAACCTGAACTTCCACTATCAGTTACAGATAGCGTCGTACTGATAAGTGCGAGTGTCCCGCCATTTACAATTGCAAGGTCAATATCATATGAATTAATAACCTCACTCACAAACATAGGGTCAGTAATAAGTGCCCTCTGCCATACGACATATACCTCACAAATTGGGTCGCCAGATGATGTATTGCAGACAGGATCAACGGCAATGGCTGGAAACCTTGCATTGTAACCTTGTGTCACCTCAAGATCCAGGGCAGCCCCTGGCGTACCCCCGCTTATCTTTATAAGCCTTATATGGGTTGGAACAGATGGAAACGGGACAAGTTCACCCAGATATTCCCAAGCGACATAGGCAATACCCGCAGGGTCCATAGCCACAACCGGACGTCTCCCTGATACTGAAAGCGAACTTTTAATAGGAAAGGTGTCACCAAGATTACTGCTCCATGCAAAATAGATATCCGGATAATCATCGATGACGTAATTCCTGTGCTCCCATGTTATATATATCTGTCCAAAGGAATTGGCAATTGACGGAGTTGTGTCATAATCAAAAATCCCCGTAGTATCAGCATTGATTTGTTTTTTTGTGTCAAAGCCTGCATCACTGTCATACTTTCGGAAGAATATATCAGCATCTCCTTGCCCACGATCCTCCCACACGATGAAAACGTCTCCATTGTCATCTACTGCTATAGC
>MHEI01000110.1 GCA_001805165.1 Nitrospirae bacterium RBG_16_43_11
GATAGAAGATGTCACATTGAAATATGGCCTTGTGACAGTGCAGGGTCCAAATTCAAGAAGAATTATCAGCCGAATCAGTGGAATAGATATTAAGGAAATGGAAGAGTGTAATCACCTTAACCTCACTATTAACAAGATAAACTGTAAAGTTGCCAGGACTACATATACAGGTGAAGAGGGCTATAATATCTATGCACCATGGGATGACATAAAGTCAGTATTTTCGAGTGAAATAGACCCTTTCGGTCTTGCTGCTTATAATTCCCTTCGCATAGAAGCAGGAATCCCTCTCTACTCTATTGACATGGATGAAGACACAATCCCCATTGAAGCAAATCTCGATAATGCAATCAGCTACACAAAGGGCTGCTATATCGGTCAGGAGACTATTGCCCGCATAAAATTCAAGGGGCATGTGAACAGGATATTGACAGGATTTTCCATCTCATTCATGCCATTTGGGACAGAATTCAATTCTGTCCCTGAAACAAGAGCTCTCCCCGAAAACAGGATTATCCCGCAGAAAGGCGATAGGATTTACACAGTTGCTGACAAAAATGAACTTAATATAGGAGTCATTACAAGTGCATGCTTCTCTCCAACTCTCAACAAATCAATAGCTATAGGTTATTTACGAACTGGAAGTAATGAACCGGGTACTCAAGTCCTTATAGAGAGTAAACCTCACAAGATTTCTGCAGTTGTCACCGCCCTCCCTTTTTATACAAATTAATAAGCCGCAATACGGCTAAAATCATTTCATAAAAAAACAATTGACAAACCACCTGTAAAGATGTTAAAAATTTGGGTTATTTCAAGCGAGGGAATGTAGTGTATAGTGAAAGACGGCGATGACAAAAAATACCGTTATTATCACCAGGTCGGGTTGTTTACCGGTATCCCTATAATACTTGTGGCAGGACCGGCAGTTGGTTTTTTTATTGGCGATTATTTAGACAGGAAATTCGGTACAGCCCCGTGGCTTATGTTCTTCTTCATAGTAATCGGATTTGTTGCCAGCATAAGACAGACCATAGAGTTCATAAACAGGGCAAGCAGCAGAAAATAATATGGACAGAGACTTCATAAAAAGATCAATACGGGCATCAGCAATAGTTACTGTGATACTCGCCCCTTTTACATTCTACTACTTTGGTATTTCAACAGGATGGGGATTTGCAGCAGGTGCGGTATGGAACATCGTTAACGTATACCTGCTGTCACAGGTAGTCACTAACCTCATAACCCCGCATCCGTCAAACAAGAAGCTGGGGGCGATAGCAGGCGTTTTAAAATTTCCGGTACTTTATGGAATAGGATATGTAATCTTAAGCTATACTAACCCGTCAGTCTATGGTATTATGGCCGGGTTTACACTCATACTTGCAATTTTTTTATTGAAGGCTATAGGTATATATTACCTGGACGCCTCTTATCAGGGGAAGAAGAGTTATGGAAGCAGCTAACAGCGCACACGGTGGCGGGGCGCCTGAAGTAGCCAATATCATCACGCTGCTTAACAGTTACTTTCATGAGTCATCCATTGTCTCGTTTCTGCACCACTGGGAAAATCCGGTCTTCTCGGTCCTCATTATTATAGGACTTGTTATAGTAGCAAGAATGGCAACAAAGAACAGGACCATAGTGCCTGGCAAACTTCAGAATTTTGTCGAATTTGCACTTGAGAGCCTTGATAATCTTTCGAAGGGTGTCATCGGTCATCATGGAAGACATTATGCGCCGTTCATAGGCACACTTTTCATCTATATTTTAGTCATGAATTTAAGCGGACTTGTACCGTTTATGAAGTCACCGTCATCAAGTCTGAACACGACCATAGGTCTTGCAGTCATTGTATTCATCTATGTACAGTATACGGGTCTAAGAAGACTTGGGCTTGGCGGATATATCTTTCATCTTCTTGGACAACCAAGAGATGTCATGGGATGGGTATTTGTGCCTTTAATGCTCCCTCTGCACGTGATCGAGGAATTCATTAAGCCTATGAGCCTTTCTCTCCGTCTTTTTGGAAACGTCTTTGGAGAAGATGTGCTGATTGGCGCATTCGTTACTATGGGTATTATGGCATTAAGCTTTATGGGAAGCCCGATTGGGCTACCGCTTCAGATCCCATTTATGATGCTTGCAGTAATAACAGGTACCATTCAGGCACTTGTGTTTACACTTTTGAGCACTGTTTATATATCATTGATGCTGCCGCACGAGGAGCATTAGAACATCAACGTAAGAAAGGAGGAGTAAAACAATGGATTTTCAAACAAGTTTAGGATTAGCACTCCCAATAGGAGTAGGATTAGCAGCTATTGGTTCAGGTCTTGGTCTCGGCAGGGCAGTAGGTTCTGCAATGGAGGCTATGGGAAGACAGCCTGAGGCTGCCGGTAAGATCCAGACTGCAATGGTTATCGGTGCAGCATTCATCGAGGCATTGACCATCTATGCACTTCTGACAGTCTTTATTTTCCAGGGCAAGATTGGCGGATAAATAGAGATATAAAGGGGAGACATTTTGAATCTTGAAATACAACAGATACTGACTCAGGCGATTGGTTTTCTCGTACTCCTTTTTATCCTGAAAAAGATAGCCTGGAAGCCTTTACTCTCCCTCCTCGATGAAAGGAGGGAGAAGATCATATCTGAATTCCAGTCCATTGAGAGAACCAAGTCTGAACTCTCAAGGTTGGAGCAGGAGTATAAGGCGAGACTTGCAGAGATCGACGCACAGGCAAGGCAGAAGATTCAGGAGGCAATCACTGAAGGCCAGAAGATTGCAGTGGATGTCCAGGAAAAGGCGCGGGAAGAGGCAAAAAACATCCTTAACAAGGCAAAGGACAACATTGATTTAGAGATCGCCAAGGCACGGGTCGAGCTGCGAAATCAGGTTGTTTCTCTTGCAATAGGGGCTGCTGAGAAAGTTATAAAAGCGGAACTCTCGGATGAACGTCATAAGCGCCTTGTGAATGAGTTTATTGATGAGGCAGGTCAGCTAAGGTGAGAAAAAGGATAATTTCTGAGAGATATGCCAGCGCCCTCTTGAATGTTGCTAAAAACAGGGGGACGGCAGATCAGGTCTTTGATAACCTGGAAGGTCTCAAAAAGTTGATTTCAGAAAATGTCTCATTGCGGATATTTCTTGAAAGCCCTCACATTACTCAGGAAGACAAGACAGCCTTTATAAAAAAGGTCTTCAGTCAGTCTTTTGATGAAACAGCCATGAACTTTCTTTTATTACTTGTTAAGAAATACAGGCTGAAATTCCTTAGAGAGATTATCGAGGAGTACGAGAGACTTTATGACATAGTAAGGTCTGTACAGAAGACAGATATTATATCGGCATATCCATTAGACGATGCAACTGTCGCAAGGCTGCGAACTGCAATAGAATCTTCAATGAAGAAATCTGTCAAGATGTGTTTCTATGTCGACCCTAATATCCTGGGAGGGGTCATTGTCAAGACCCCTAATCTTATAATTGACGGGAGTATCCGGAGAAAGCTGAATGACCTCAGCAACTCTATGACATCATTGAAGGTGTAGATAAGAATATATATTTGATGTTTGACATGTACTATATGTCATCCTGAATTTATTTCAGGATCTCACACAATGCAGGCTAAGGAGATTCTGAAATTAGTTCAGAATGACGGGAATAAGGAGAAATAGCTATGGCATTGAGACCGGAAGAAGTTAGCTCAATAATTCAGATGGAGTTAGAAAGATTCCAGACAGATCTCCATATGGAGAGTGTCGGAACCGTGCTCCAGGTCGGAGACGGCATTGCAAGGATTTATGGACTTGAAGATGCAATGGCCGGAGAACTGCTGGAATTCCCAGGCAATGTAATGGGGATGATCTTTAACCTTGAAGAAGACAACGTCGGAGCGATCCTTTTTGGCGAGGACGCCATGATCAAGGAAGGCGATACAGTCAAAAGGACCGGGAATATAGCCCGTATACCTGTCGGCGATGCTATGATCGGCAGGGTCGTTGACGCTCTCGGCAGACCTATAGATGACAAAGGCCCTATCGTTACAGACAAGTTCCGCCCTATTGAAGGAAAGGCGCCAAACGTCGTCCAGAGACAGCCTGTTGTAGAACCTGTTCAGACAGGTATTAAGGCAGTTGACGGCATGATCCCTATCGGAAGGGGACAAAGAGAGCTTATCATCGGAGACAGACAGACTGGAAAGACTGCTGTACTTCTTGACACAATAATTAATCAGAAGAATACCGGGGTAATCTGCATCTATGTTGCAATTGGACAGAAGGCCTCAAACGTTGCCGCTGTAGTGGAGATACTCTCCAAGCACGGCGCTATGGATTACACCATTGTAGTTTCAGCGACAGCAGATAATGCTGCTTCTCTACAGTACATCGCCCCGTATACAGGCTGCGCCATAGGCGAAGATTTTATGTATAACGGCAAGCATGTTGTTGTAATGTATGACGACCTCTCAAAGCATGCCCAGGCATACCGTCAGTTGTCACTCCTGCTCAGACGCCCGCCGGGAAGAGAGGCGTATCCGGGAGACGTATTTTATCTTCACTCAAGACTCCTGGAGAGGGCGGCAAAACTAAAAGATGACCTGGGCGGCGGATCATTAACAGCACTGCCGATCATCGAAACTCAGGCTGGTGACGTTTCAGCATATATCCCTACAAATGTTATTTCGATTACAGACGGCCAGATATATCTTGAAGCGGATCTTTTCTATGCAGGTGTAAAACCGGCTATTAACGTCGGTCTATCCGTCTCCAGGGTCGGTGGAAACGCTCAGACAAAGGCCATGAAAAAAGTTGCAGGAAGCCTTCGACTTAACCTCGCTCAATACAGGGCGCTTGCAGCATTTGCCCAGTTCAGTTCAGACCTTGATAAGACGACACAGGACCAGTTGACCAGGGGTGAAAGAATGGTAGAGATACTGAAGCAGGACCAGTATGAACCACTTTCTTTAGCAAAGCAGGTCATGATAATCTTTGTAGGAACCAAAGGCTTTCTCGATAATATACCGGCACAAGACGTCCGCGCATTTGAAAAAGAATTCCATGCATATATGGAAAAGGAATATCCTGACGTGGCACATGAGATAGAAAAAACCAAGGTTCTTTCAGACGAGACAAGCAAGAAGATAACTTCCGCTGTAGAAAAGTTAAAGGCAAGGTGGAAAAAATAACACTTTAATTCCGGGGACACCATACTTAATTATTTAACTATAATGTCTCCAGATAAACTTAAATTATGCTAACTATACGACAAATAAAACGGAAGATAGTAGCCGCTCAGAAGACGAAGCAGATTACCCGAACTATGCAGATGGTGGCTACTATCTTCCGTTTTATT
>MHEI01000111.1:0-930 GCA_001805165.1 Nitrospirae bacterium RBG_16_43_11
CCAACCGCCTTTGGCCATATAGGCTATACCGGGAAGTGTGTTGGTAGGTTTTGCCGCACCACCCATCATATCATTCGCCCATTGCATGGACGCCGCATCGCCGCACATCGGATCCGGATCTTCCTGACCGTCGATATCCGGAATACAGGTAAAGCCGTTAGTCCCCATGACTGCTTCAACCAGTTTCCCGTCTTCTCCGGGAATCATGATCGTGGCCTGATTGGCAATGCTGGCCGGCGCGCCACTCTTTGCCAATGTGATCAACTGGTCCCTGGTCATCCCTGGGATGGGACTTTTCCCCTTGTCGGCTGCTATGGCAGGTATCGAAAAACTGAGAATGATAAGCATAAGACCCAAACATTGAACCATCCGTTTCATTTTTTTCCCTCCTTTGCGTGGCCCGGTTCTCCGTCGGTGCACATTGGGTTATGTCCCCGGTTGAAATGACAATCTTGTAAGAAGATTAGCAGATAATGATAATGATTGTCAATACCAAATAAGAGGGGGGGCGTCTTTTTGGTGGGCTCTCGCAGAATTGAACTGCGGACACGAGGCTTTTCAGGCCTCTGCTCTACCGACTGAGCTAAGAGCCCACGGAATTTACGCTGAAAACAGGTCATCTGCGGCGTCAGGACAATAAATTTGAGTTTCAACGTACATTAAGTACGCCTCAACTCAAATTTATTGTCCTTCCTTGCACCTGACCTGTTTTGAGCGTAAATTCGGCATTACACGCTGGCTTTATCGCGTTTCGTCTCACACACCATTTAGCACCTGACCCATTTTGAGCTTAAATTCGGCTATATACGCTGGCTTTAACGAGTTTCATCGCACTCACTATTCTGCATCACCAATCTTAACGCGAATCTTGCTCAGGAACGACCTGTCAAAATCACTGACTTGGCTGCCGGCATCAGATAATGCCTTTTC
>MHEI01000111.1:962-3803 GCA_001805165.1 Nitrospirae bacterium RBG_16_43_11
CGATCATGTCAACAGAATAGCCCTCATGCTCTATCAATGCAAGGGCATTTTTTATCTCGTCATTTCCGTTGAACACCTGCCCTATTGCATCAGCAAGTGATTTCATCAGCTCTTTAAGTCTTTCATCCGACCTGTCCATCAATTATGACATATTAAATGAACAGCCTGTTTATTGTCAAGTCCATAAAGACTCAATAAAGCGGTTACATTTTCCCTTTGCACTATATTCATAGAAATGTTATTATTTTTCGTTTGTCGAAAGGCTTTTTTAAAAAAGAAATGATCTATTGTTATAAGACACTGCCACTAATATCACTATTATGCACTCTGATATTTTTTTCTTTTAACATTACCTGCGAGGCTCAGAATGAGTCACATATCAAACAGATAGAAGTAACCGGTAACAGGCGTATAGAGACGTCAACAATCCTCTCTAAAATCAAGCTGAATACAGGTGAGACTTATTCAGCCGAGGGGGTGAGGGAAGATATAAGAGGTCTTTACGAGACTGATTACTTTGATGACATTCGGGTGGTGACAGAAACATCGGAGGACGGGATCAAGCTGACCTTTCATGTTAAAGAACGGCCGATCCTTCAAGATGTTGTTTATGACGGCAATGACAAGGTCACTACTGACAGGCTGAAGGAAAAGGTAACCTTCATTAAAGGCGTACCTCTTGGCCGGAAACAGGTAAAAGAAAATGTAGAGAGACTAAGAGAACTGTACAGGGAGGATGGTTATTATGAGGCATCAATCATACCTGTAATAAATAATTTATCAGAAGATAGTGTATCTGTTACTTTCTATATCAAAGAAGGCAGGAAAATAAAGATAAAGGAAGTGCGTATAGCCGGTACAACGAAAATATCTGAAAAGAACCTGATAAAAGTGATAAACACAAAACGCTACAAGTTCCTGACATCATGGCTTACAGATTCAGGCATCTTCAAAGAGGTCGAGGCACAGAATGACGTAGACAGGATTCGTGACTATTATTTAGACCGGGGATATGTACAGGTTCAGGTGAGCGGGCCTGAGACAGAGATAATCGAGGACGGAAAATGGATGAGGCTCACTTTTACCGTCACAGAAGGAGAGCAGTTCCGGATAAGGGACATTGATTTTAAGGGAAATGACATATTTACTAATGATAAAATTGAAAACAGGATGAAACTGCGCAAGGGGATGATCTTCAGCAGGAAGACACTCCGTGAAGACATAGGATTAATGACTGACATGTATGGTGAAAAGGGGTATGCATTTGCAAATGTGTTCCCTGATATAAGACCTGATGATGCTTCACGTGAGATTGACATAACTTTCAATATTGAAAAAGGGGAGAAGATTAAGGTCAGGGAAATTAATATAAGCGGAAATGAAAAGACCAGGGATAAGGTAATCCGCAGGGAAATAAGGATAGGTGAGCAGAACTATCTCAACACGAGTGCGCTGAAGAGGAGTTTCCAGCGTATCAACAACCTCAATTACTTCGAGAATGTAGAGATCGTGCCTGATACTGTAAGTAAGGATATGGTAGACCTTAATGTGCGGGTCAAAGAGAAGCCTACAGGGGCATTCAGCATGGGAGGTGGATTTAGTTCAGTATACGGGCTGGTCGGCATGTTGGATGTAACGGAAGGAAATCTGTTTGGCAGAGGTGAGCTGCTTAAAGTGAAGGGAGAGTTCGGCGAACTCAGGACAAGCTATGATGTAACATTCAAAGAACCATGGTTTATGGATAAGCCCACTTCAGTCACAGTAAATATGTTCGACACTGTCAGGACATTTGATACATACGACATAAACAGCAGGGGCGGCAATATAGGCGTAGGCAGGTCATTCGGAGAATTCTGGAGCGGAGGCTTTACTTATGGAATACAGAATATTACTGTTAAAGGTACTCCGCCATCCACTATAGAAAAAGGGACAACAACAACGGGAAGTGTAATAACGTCAGTAACAAGAGATACGAGGGATAACTACTGGGATCCGCGTTCAGGCAATAAGAATAACCTGTCGGTAGAATATGCAGATAAGTTCCTCGCCGGTGATAATATTTTCATAAAGTATATTGCAGATACAACATGGTATTACCCTCTCATACTTGACACAGCCATTATGTTTCATGGCAGATACGGCGTCGGCAAGGGATTGAGGGGAGATGAATTACCTGCCAATGAAAAATTCTATGTAGGTGGTATATATTCAGTCAGAGGTTTTGATTACGGAAGGGCTACTACCAAATCAACAGTATCCGGCGGCAACATTGTCTTCGGAGATCTCTTAGGCGCTGACAAGGAGTTAATATTTAATCTGGAATATATCGTCCCTCTTGTTAAAGATGCGAGGATTAACGGGGTGTTATTCTATGACGCGGGTTCAGGATTTGGAAAGGATGACAGCATTTCATTATCTGATCTAAGAACAAGCGTCGGCGCCGGCTTCAGGTGGTTCTCTCCGATAGGGCCATTACGACTTGAATGGGGATACAACTTGGACCCACAACCCGGCGAGAGACAAGGTATCTGGGAATTTTCGATCGGGACGTTGTTTTAGCAGGCAGATGGGAAGGGAAAATAGCGGGTTTATTATACGAAAGGAGCGTGTGATATGAGTCTCAGTAAAAAAACATTGTATGCAGTAATTATTGGTATCTTCCTGGCGATGTATGCTGTTCAACCTGCCATGGCTGAGGAAAACAAGATCGGCTATATAGATGCTCAGAGGGTACTGGATGAAAGCACAAAGGGAAAACAGGTCAAAGACCAACTGAATGACTACGTCCAGAGCAGACAGAAGATCATAGATATCGAAGAATCGGAACTGCGGAATCTTCAG
>MHEI01000111.1:3907-4180 GCA_001805165.1 Nitrospirae bacterium RBG_16_43_11
ACTGCAGAAAGAGATCCAGCAAAGAAGGGCTGAAAAACTTGAAGAGTTTAATGTTGAATTAGAGAAGATAGCGAAGACACTTGGTGAAAAGGAGGGATATTCCATGATCCTGACTAACCTTGATGTAAACATCATCATCTATGCAAAACCCTCATTGAATCTCACTGACAGGATAATACAGGAACTGGATAAGGGTCTGCCTAAGGAGGGAGACGGTAAGAAGTAAGAAGTAAGACGTAAGACGTAAGACGTAAATAAGCAATGAGTAATGAG
>MHEI01000111.1:4206-6774 GCA_001805165.1 Nitrospirae bacterium RBG_16_43_11
GGGGATATCGCTGCCAGGCTTGGCGGTGAGCTTATAAACGGGCGTGGTGATATATTAATTTCAAATGTGGCGGCCCTGAAAGAAGCCGGACATGGAGAAATAAGCTTTCTTGCACACCGCAGATATCTCAAAGACCTTGATAACACAACAGCGTCAGCAGTAGTAATCCCAAAAGATATCCCATTCGACCGGCTGCCCGCCATTAAAGTTGAAAATCCATATTTTGCATTCTCACAACTTCTGCACATATTCCATGACATCCCTTACGTTGCCAGAGGAGTTGATAAGAGCGTCATTATAGGAAACAATACACAGTTGGGACAAGATATTTCAATCTACCCATATGTGTACATTGGGAATCATGCAATAATTGGCAACAACGTTACTATATATCCCTTTACATTCATAGGGGATCATTCCATTATAGGGAATAACTCTGTCATTTATTCAAATGTCACTGTACGGGAAAAGTGCAGTATTGGAGACCGTGTTATCATACATAGCGGCGCTGTCATTGGCAGCGACGGTTTTGGTTACGTCACACATAATGGAACACATCATAAAATACCACAGGCCGGCAGTGTGATTATAGAAGACGATGTTGAGATAGGGGCCAATACAACCATTGACAGGGGCACTATAGGAGACACTATCATTAAGAAGGGAACCAAGATTGACAATCTTATCCAGGTAGCCCACAACGTTTCTATTGGTGAGAACTGCCTGTTTGCTGCTCAGGTCGGTATAGCAGGGAGTTCAAAGATAGGCAATTACGTAATAATTGCCGGTCAGGCCGGGGTGGTTGACCATGTAAATATAGGCAACAATGTCATAATAACTGCCCAATCCGCAGCTACAAAGGACATTAAGGATGGCGAGACTATTTCGGGTATGCCTGCTATGCCCCACAGGGGGTGGTTGAAGTCAATGGCAATATTTGACAGCCTGCCGGAAATGAGGAAAAAATTATCAGACCTTAGTGTCAGGATAGATGAGATAGAAGGTCTTATCAAATCATCAAAAGATAAGGACACACTATAAGAATATTTTTTATTAGTAACCGACATTTTACTCAGGAGGTCATACATGGACATAAAGGAAATACTCCGGATTCTTCCCCACAGATACCCATTCCTTCTTGTTGACAGGATCATAGAAATTGAATTATTCAAGCGGATCGTTGGGATAAAGAATGTAACTATTAATGAGGGATTCTTTCAGGGGCATTTCCCGGATTACCCGGTCATGCCAGGGGTGTTGATAATAGAGGCTATGGCACAGGTTGGAGGGGTACTGGCATTTAAATCTGCAGAGACAAAGATGGACATATCCAATAAGCTGGTCTACTTCACAGGAATAGATAAGGCCAGATTCAGAAGGCCGGTCTTTCCGGGAGATCAGATAAGATTCGAACTCGAAATTACACATATAAAGGAACCTTACTGGAAGTTAAGTGGGTTAGCTACAGTAGATGGGAAAAAGGTTTGTGATGCGGAGATTATGGCGATGGTAGGAGATAAATAGTATAGCAATGAGCAATGAGTTTGGAGAGTGTATAAAATGAATAGGATTCATTCTACAGCAATAATTCATCCGGACGCTGAAATAGGTAAAGATGTAAAAGTCGGTCCATACTCTATAATAGGAGAGCATGTGAAGATTGGGGATGGAACAGCCATTGATTCACATGTGTTAATTGACGGTTGGACTGATATAGGCAGCAATTGCAGGATATCATCTTTTACATCAATAGGGACACCACCACAGGATATTTCGTATGCAGGTGAAGAAACAAGGGTACTGATAGGAGACCGTAATGTCATACGTGAATATGCAACCGTTCACAGGGGCACAAAAAAAGGCGGTGGTATAACAACTGTCGGCTCTGACAATTATATTATGGCCTACGTTCATATTGCTCACGATTGCAGTATAGGGAGCCATATAGTTATGGCTAACGCAGCCACACTTGGAGGCCATATAAAAGTAGAAGACTATGCCCTTATTGGAGGCCTGACAGGCATACACCAGTTCGCCCGTATCGGGGCATATGCTATGGTTGGTGCATGTTCAGCAGTTTCTCTTGATGTTCCGCCATACGTATCCGCCGTTGGTAACAGGGCGGAACTCTTTGGTTTGAACATTGTCGGCCTTAGAAGACATGGTTTTGATAAGACACGGGTACAGAAGATAAAAAGGGCCTACAACATACTCTTCAGATCAAAACTCCAATTGAAAGACGCAATGGTTAAGGTTATTGAAGAGATGAATGAGTCAGAAGACGTGCAGAGGATGGTGGAGTTTATTAAGGGGACGAAGAGGGGGATTTGCCGGTGAAGCTCGGTATCATCGCAGGTGATGGAAAGTTCCCTGCAATAATTGCAGAGGCTGCAAAAAAAAACGGATACTCGATTATCGCTATTGCCCATTCAGGTCTGACGTCTCCGGATATAGAAAAAATAGCAGATCAGACTCACTGGCTCAAATTAGGCCAATTGTCTGAATTAATAAATATCTTAAAAAATGAAGGTGTATCAGAAGCTATAATGGCAGGAGGTATAAGTAAAA
>MHEI01000111.1:6837-7107 GCA_001805165.1 Nitrospirae bacterium RBG_16_43_11
GGCAATTGCCGGGGAAATAGAGAAGGATGGGATCATTATCAAAGAGGCAACGTCCTGCATTAAATCTATCCTGGCTGCTGAAGGTGTACTGACAAAAAAGGAACCCACACCTGATGAATGGAATGACATTGCGTTTGGCGCCGGGATTGCAAAGGAAATAGGGCGGCTTGATATAGGTCAGTGTATAGTTGTAAGGAACCGTGCAGTAATAGCTGTGGAGGCTGTTGAAGGTACAGACGAGACTATACGCAGGGGCGGCAAACTTGCCAA
>MHEI01000111.1:7137-12795 GCA_001805165.1 Nitrospirae bacterium RBG_16_43_11
ACCCGGCCAGGATACCAGGTTTGACCTTCCGACAGTCGGCCCAACTACAATAAGGAGCATGATTGAAACAGATGCCCGTGTCCTTGCAGTTGAAGCAGGGATGACCGTAATGATAGATAAAGAAGGAATGCTGAGGGCTGCAGAGGAGGCAGGCATCTCAGTTGTAGGAATATAAAATCGCAGCAATGAGTAAACAAGCAATGAGCAATGAGTTGGGGGAATTATAGGGTGAAAATAAAAGTAGCGGTAATAGGAGTGGGGTATCTTGGAGAGCACCACGCAAGGATTTACTCATCAATGAATGACGTTGAACTTGTGGGTGTTGTGGATACAAACAAGGACAGGGCAAATGAAATGGCCGCAAAATACTCAACAAGGGCATACTATGACTACAGAGAATTACAGGGTGATGTGCAGGCTGTGAGTATAGCAGTTCCAACTATTCTCCATTACCCTGTTGCGCTTGAATTTATAAAACACAATATTGATATATTGTTGGAAAAACCTGTTACAACTACAGTTGATGAGGCAGACATCCTTATTAAAGAAGCTCGGGAACGCGGAGTTCTGCTTCAGGTCGGCCACATTGAACGGTTCAATACCGCTTATAGAAACATGCAGAAATATATAGGCAGACCAAGATTCATTGAGACCCACCGGCTTGGTCCTTATGTAGGACGTGGTATTGATGTTGATGTCATTTTAGACCTCATGATACATGACATAGACATAATCCTTTCCATAGTCAGATCTGATGTTGTTGACATCAAGGCAATCGGTGTGCCGGTTCTTACGAATCATATTGACATAGCCAATGCAAGATTGGAGTTTGCCAGCGGCTGTATCGCAAATATTACAGCAAGCAGGGTATCAAGGGAACGAATACGGAAGATAAGGATATTCCAGCCGGACACATACATAACGCTCGATTACGGTCAGCAGAGCATGGGAATCTACAGGCGGATAATAGAAAATAACACTGCAAGAGTAACAAGTGAAGATATAAAGCTGGAGAAAGAGGAACCGCTGTCGGCCGAGCTTGCTGCCTTTGTCAATTCAGTCCGTAAAAGGTCAGCCCCTGAAGTATCAGGAGAGGACGGAAGGGATGCCCTGAGGATCGCCATAAAGATACGGGAAGATGCTGAGAAGAGATTAGCCTCCGATCAAATTTGACGACCTCGTAAAAAGTCTATTGAAGAATATTATGATGATAGCCGGTGAGGCATCCGGTGACATATATGGTGCGGAATTAGCGAGACATCTCCTGAAGATAATTCCAGGTTTGAAAATAACAGGTATCGGCGGAAGCAGGATGAGGAGCGCCGGAGTTGATATCCTGTGTGATATGTCAGACATCAGCGTGGTCGGTTTCTCTGAGATACTGCCAAGGTTACGCGCAATAAAGAATGCCTTCAATGTAGTTTCAAAACTAATCAGATCAGGGGGTACAGATCTTGTCATCCTTATAGACTATCCAGGATTCAATATAAGGCTCGCCGGTGTAGCTAAAAAAGCGGGGGTGCCGGCAGTGTACTATATAAGCCCGCAGGTGTGGGCATGGAGAAAAGGGAGGATACGCCTCCTTGCCGGCAGGATAAAAAAGATGTTCGTAGTATTACCTTTTGAAGAAGATATTTATAAGAAGGAGGGAATCGTATGCTCTTTTCTGGGACATCCCCTTGTTGACGAGATACTCTCAGCCAGACCTGTAGAAGATTCAATGCAGCTTTATGGACTTGATAAAAACAATAAGGTTATCGGGATCCTGCCTGGAAGCCGTATAGGAGAAGTGAAGGCATTACTCTCCTTATTTCTCGATGCAGTACAAATCATCAGGGCCGGCAGTCCTGAAATCCAGACGATTATGGCTGTAGCAGAATCACTTGATTTTAATGAAGTGGCCGGTATTGTTAACAAATGGAAGATGACAAATAATAACATGTCATTTGATGTAAAGTTGATACGGGGAGAAGCCAATGATGTCATAAATGTCAGTGATGTCATAATAGCGGCATCCGGCACCATTACATTGCAGGCAGCGCTACTCGGTAAACCAATGGTGATTGTATATAAGTTGTCGTTATTTACTTACACTATTGCAAAGTTGCTCGTTAGCGTAAAAGATATCGGTCTTGTGAACATAATGGCAGGCAGGAGGATAGTCCCTGAATTAGTGCAATATGATGCCACTCCTGATAAAATAGCCTCTGAGACTAAGCTGTTTTTATATGACACTGAATATTATGAAGAAACAAAAAAGGGATTAAATGACATAAAGCTGAAGCTCGGCCCGCCAGGCGCATCGGAGAGGGTGGCGCGTGAAATAGCAGGGATATTATATGTATAAACGCATACTGGAATACGTCAAACCATACTGGATAAGGATACTTATAGCATCACTCTGTGCCATTGGTGTATCCGGAGCAACTGCTGCTGTTGCATGGCTGGTCCAGCCTGCACTTGATAAGATATTCATTCAGAAAAACCTGCAAATGCTTATGCTGATTCCAGTTGCTATACTCATCATGTATTTTCTGAAGGGTGTCTTCAATTACTACCAGTCCTATCTAATGCGGTATGTAGGCAACCGCGTCATAATGGATATGCGTAATGACCTCTACTCTCATTTAACCGTTATGCCCATGCAATTTTACACCGAGCACTCAACCGGGAAGCTGATGTCCAGACTGCTGAATGATGTCAGTATCATTAATAATGCTGCGTCAACTTCAATTAAAGACCTCGTCCAGAATCTTATCACGGTAATCGCACTTCTTGGAGTTGTCTTCTATCAGGACTGGAGGCTTGCAGCCATTTCATGCTTAGTCCTGCCATTCGCTTACTACCCGATCATAAAACTTGGAAGAAAGTTAAGACGCGTCAGCAGGAAAGGACAGGAAGAGATATCAGGCATTACTGCCATAATGCATGAGACATTTACAGGCGCAAGTGTAGTGAAGGCATTTGGTATGGAACCATCTGAAATAAATAAATTCATGGAAAAGAACTATAGCCTCTTCAAAATCAGCATGAAGGGTGTAAAACTGACAGAGTTAAGCACTCCACTAATGGAATTCATAGGCGCTGTAGGTGCATCACTGATCATATGGTATGGAGGGCATCAGGTTGTAAATGGTGTCACAACTCCAGGCACCTTTTTCTCATTTCTGACAGCTCTGATAATGATGTACAGTCCTCTCAGGGCGCTCACACGGGTTAATGCAGCAATACAACAGTCTATTGCAGCGGCCGAAAGGGTCTTTGCAATCCTTGATCTGGACACCGAAGAGGTTACTAATAAAGGGACTACGGAACTACACGGTATAAAGGATAGGATTGAATTGAGAAATGTCTCCTTTAAATATCCAAGTTCAACAAAACATGCAATCTCAGATGCCAGTTTCTCGGTACCTCATGGTAGGACAGTGGCTTTAGTCGGCAGCAGTGGAGGCGGCAAGACAACCATTGGGAATCTCCTGCTGCGTTTCTATGAACCTGAGTCAGGAGGAATTTACATTGACGGTACGGATATAAGGGACTTCACCCTCAGGTCTTTAAGAAGCCGTATAGGCATAGTCAGTCAGGATGTCATTTTATTTAATGATACTGTGTTCAGTAATATTGCATACGGCAAGAAGGATATCGGCATGGAAGATGTCATGAATGCTGCAAAAAAGGCTTATGCTCACGATTTTATCATTAATATGCCGGATGGATATAATACTGTAATTGGTGAAAGAGGCGCAAAAGTGTCAGGAGGAGAGAAACAGCGTATTGCGATAGCACGTGCAATACTTAAAGACCCTCCGATACTGATACTCGATGAAGCCACATCAGCGCTTGATACAGAATCAGAACATATGATCCAGATGGCGCTTGATAACCTGATGATTGGAAGGACTACGTTTGTCATAGCCCACCGTCTCTCGACTATAAAGAACGCTGATCTCATTATTGCACTGGATAATGGAAAGATTGTAGAAATGGGCCGGCATGAGGAACTGCTGACCCGGAGAGGATTGTATAAGAGGTTGTATGATATGCAGTTTGTGGAGAAAGGACAACTGTAAGTAAAAATGCAAAATTCAAAATTACAATGTAAAACTAATAAATATGAATTTTGAATTGCAATTTTGAATTATTATATTTAATTATTAATTTACAATGCTCTATTGCTTACACTCCTCTCACATATATATAGAATAATATGGGCAATACGAAAATGGTTGTATGATTCCGGTATTCTTAAGACCAGGAAACTCCCCTGCCCTGTTATATGCGTCGGAAATCTAACGACAGGAGGCACGGGGAAGACACCTGCAGTTATTGCACTTTCACGAATACTTGGCGAAAACAATCACCATCCGGCAATACTCTCCCGTGGTTATAAGAGGAGGTCAAAAGCCTCTGTCCTGGTAGTCAGTGATGGCAGATCCATTCTGGCAACACCTGAAGAGTCTGGTGATGAACCATACCTGATTGCATCATCACTTAAGAATGTCCCCGTAATCGTCGGTGGAAACAGATATACATCCGGCATTCATATTCCGGATAAGTCATCTGCAGATCTTTTCATACTTGATGACGGTTATCAGCACCTGAAACTGCACAGGGATATAAATATCCTCCTCATTGACGCATCAAATCCCTGCGGTAACGGATATCTTCTCCCAAAAGGTATTCTCAGGGAGCCGTTTAACGGTATTTCGAGGGCTGATTGTGTAATTGTGACAAGGTCAAATGAAGGAAACAAGAATATTGCTGAGACACTAATCAGGAAATATAATCAAGATGTTCCAATATTTTATGCATCTTATAAAACTGCTGACATAACAAACCCTGCCGGTAAATCCTGCGGATTTGACTTTATAAAAAGCAAACAAATATTTATGTTTGCAGGTATAGCAAATCCTGGATCATTCCGGAGGAGTATAGAAGATACCGGAGGAATGGTAATAGGTGAAATGTTATACCCTGATCACTACTGGTACAAAAATGATGACCTGAATAAAATTATCAAAGAGGCATCGCGCTTGTCAGCAGATGCAATTATTACAACTGCGAAGGATGCCGTCAGGTTGCATGGCTTGGACCTTTATGATAAGACAGGATTAGAAATGAAATTTCTGATACTTCACGTTGAGATGATGATTGATAAGGGTTTTAAGGAATGGATAAGAAAAAGTACTGAGCAATGAGCAATGAGTGAAGAAGCAATGAGTAAGAAAAAAGAGCATAACACCCTGACAGAATATATAGAGTATATAATTGTCCTGGTTTTTGTCCGCATCTTCTCACTAATACCCTACAGGCTTGCGTCAGATATAGGCGGATTTATTGGACGGCTTGGCTACCTCATTGACAGCAGACACCGGCTTATAGCATTAAAAAATCTTTCTATGGCATTTCCCGAAAAGGACGGTAAGAATATTGCCCTCATCGCAAAAATGTCCTTTAAAAACCTGGGGAGGTCTGCTGCAGAATTCATCCATATAGCAAGTCATTCACCTGATACAGTTTACAAAACACTTAATAAATCAGTAACCGTTGAAGGACGTGATAACATAGATAATGCAATCAAAAAGGGAAGAGGTGTTTTATACCTCACCGCCCACTTTGGGAACTGGGAATTACTCGGTATTGTTTTAACTACAAATG
>MHEI01000111.1:12990-14644 GCA_001805165.1 Nitrospirae bacterium RBG_16_43_11
TTGGGCAACCCGCTGCAACAAACAGGGGGCTGGCTCTTATTGCGATGAAGAGCGGAGCATCAGTTGTACCCACCTTTATCATTAGAGAGGATACTTACAAACACAGGGTTACCTACTTACCTGAGATTGAGCTTATAAGAAGTGAAGAGAAGGATAATGATGTTATCTCCAATACCCAAATGTTCACCACTGCGATAGAATCATTTGCAAGACTCTATCCGGAACAGTGGTTTTGGATGCATCGAAGGTGGAAGACAAGACCATAATTATGATAAACAATCAGGGAATAAAGAAAGTGCTTGTAGCAGCCCCCAATTGGATTGGGGATGCTGTGCTTGCATTGCCTGCAATTGCACGCGTCAGGGAACTCTTTCCTGCTTCACGTATCACAATATCAGGGCTTCCCCATATATGTGAACTATTTAGAGAAAGTCCGTATGTGAATGATATGAGGATATATTCAGGTTCACTATTATCAACAGTTAGTGATATAAAAAAATGCGGCTTTGATTTAGCCATTCTCCTGCCAAACTCATTCAGGACAGCACTCATGGTTAATCTTGCCCGTATTCCGCTTCGCTGCGGTTATAACAGGGACGGACGTGGAATTATGCTGAATATGGCGATAAAAGTGGACGCAAGAACGAAAAAACTTCCTCAAACTGAATATTATATGAACATTGTAAATTATATATTTGGTGATGGGGTATTTTCGGGTGAACAGAAGAGGAAAGAATGGCTACATCTCTCTCAGGGCGAACTTCAGCATGCAAATGAAATTCTGCACAATTTCAACATCCCCTCAGGCTCTCTTATTATAGGCATCAACCCGGGCGCTGCCTACGGGTCTGCAAAGCGATGGCATCCTGAGCGGTTTGCACTCCTCTGCAGGACTTTAGTAAATACGCACAATGCTAAAGTCATAGTATTTGGCAGTCAACAAGAGCTGAACATTGCAGCGGAAATAGTAAATCTTTCTCAGGTACCAGTCATCAGCATGGCAGGAAAAACATCAATAAGGGAACTCATGTCCCTGATAAAACAATGCAGTATATTTGTCACAAACGACTCAGGACCAATGCACATAGCAGCAGCCCTCAATATCCCGATAGTGGCAATATTTGGTTCAACAGACCCTGAAAAGACCGGACCTATGGGAAACAACCATATCGTAATAAAGAAAGATGTGGATTGCAGCCCATGTTTTAAGAGGAAATGTCCAACTGACCTGAAATGTATGGATTTGATAACTGTTGATGATGTGCTGAAAGGCGTGGAAAGAATAATAGAAAAGCAGTGAAAACCCCCTTGAATATAGCCGTATTTATAGACAGAGACGGAACCATCAACGAGGAAGTTGGCTACGTTGACAGCATAGAGAGATTTCATATCCTGCCTGCGGTATCTCAGGCTATACTAAGATTAAATGAAAACAATATTCCGGCAATCGTCATAACGAACCAGTCAGGAATTGCGCGCGGATATTTCTCTGCTGATTTCGTAACTAAACTTCATGACTGTATGATAAAGGAACTTGAGAAGCAGAATTGCAGAGTCAGCGGCATATATGTGTGTCCACACCACCCTGATGAAGGATGCGCATGCAGAAAACCCAAACCAGGGATGTTACTAAAGGCTGCAAAAGACTATAGCA
>MHEI01000111.1:14728-14905 GCA_001805165.1 Nitrospirae bacterium RBG_16_43_11
TGCTGACTGGATATGGGGCGGAAGAAATTAAGTCTCTTACAAATAATTCGGCAAATAATTCGCCAAATAATTTGGAGGACAGACCGGATTATGTAGCTGCTAATCTTTATGAAGCGGTTGAGTGGATTATTAAAGAAGTACTGAGCAATGAGAAACGAGCAATGAGAAAGAAAGAAG
>MHEI01000111.1:15008-24923 GCA_001805165.1 Nitrospirae bacterium RBG_16_43_11
ACATCATCCACAGCCTTCCTGTGCTGTGGGCATTAAGGAAGACATACCCGGACGCCTACATAGGCTGGGTCGTAAAAGATGTCTGGCAGGATCTCCTTGCAGATAATCCCCTGATTGACCATCTGATTATCCTGAAAAAAGGCTTAGGAGGCATTATCTCAGCTATTCGGGAGACACGCAGTTTGAAGTTTGATACTGCAATTGACCTTCAGGGGCTCTTCAGGAGCGGTATCATCACCTTTTTTTCAGGAGCAAAGACCCGGACAGGCTTCTCCAATGCAAGGGAATTGGCCCCGATATTTTATAACAATAAAGTTATTGTCCCGCAAGGTCATATACATGCTGTTGACAGATATATGATGACTGTTAGTAATCCCCCTTTATTAAATTTTCCTCTGTACATCGCCATTGAAGATGCAGAATGGGCAAAAGAGTTCCTAATGGAAAATAATTTATACAATAAAAGACCTCTTATCGCCATCAACCCATCAGCAAGGTGGGTCAAAAAGCGCTGGCCTGCGGCCTCATTTTCCGCACTAATAAACCAATTGATTAACGAATTGAAAGCAGGTATAATCATCGTCGGAAGCAAGGAGGATATACCCATCGCAGAAGAGATAAATTCTCATGTGAATGAAAGGATTGCTATTGCAACAGGTAAAACCTCACTGAAGAGACTCCCTGCATTACTTGCGAATGTCAATTTGCTGGTTACGAACGACTCAGGCCCCATGCATATTGCGGCAGCTATAGGGACGCCGGTAGTTGCATTATTTGGCCCTACTGACCATAGATTAACAGGACCATATGGAAGCGGTCATGTTGTTATAAGTAAAGATATGGATTGCAAACCATGTCTGAGAAGACCTTGTAAACACGGCAAGCCGTTATGTATGGAAATGATTGCGGTGGAAGATGTAGCGAATGCAGTGAAAAAAATATTAGCCAGGCAATCGAAACTGGTAAAAGGGGGGCCTTATGCCGCTAAGTAAAGATTTGCTGGAAATCCTTGCATGCCCCAAGTGCAAGGGAGATATAAGACTCACAGAAAAAGAAGATGGTCTTATATGTGACAGATGTAAGCTCCTTTATCCTATAAAGGATGATATACCGGTTATGTTAATAGACGAAGCGATCAGAATCGGTGAAAAATAAATGATACGTGGTAAAGGCGGGGCTTTACAGGTGCAACATTCTTTCCGGGAATTCCTGAGTCGTATAATATCGAAAAACAGGATTACGTTAAGCTTCGTAGGCGCTGCTGTATTTTTGTACTTTGCAGCGCCTGCACGTTCAACAGTCATTGCAGGTATCCCTCTGATATTAATCGGAGAGATTATTCGGACATGGTCATCCGGCTTTATTAAGAAAAATGAAGTACTTTCCCAGTCAGGACCGTATTCTATGACAAGGAATCCTCTTTACCTCGGTAATTTTCTGATAGGAATGGGATTCAGCATAATGACAAACAATATAATACTTCTATGCCTCTTTTTAGCCGTTTTCTTTTTTATCTATACAATGACTATACAAAGTGAAGAAAAATTACTATTAGCAAAGTTTGGAGATACATATATAAAGTATAAAGAAAGAGTGCCTGTATTTTTCCCGTTAAAAGCCGCATCTTTTAAAAAATCATCATTGGAGAATTCATCGGAGAATTCATCCGGCCATTTTGACTGGCACTTAGTAATAAAGCACAGAGAACATCATACGTGGCTTGGTATTATTGCGGGGCTTATTATCTTTTTAGTTAAATTGGCATTCTTTACGGCTGGTTGAATGCCTTGCGGGGTAACAAAGGTATTTTAAGATGAAAATAATGATCTTAGGCGCCGGCGGCCAGCTCGGCAGTGAGCTGGTGAACATATTACAGGATGACACACTTATACCGCTCACACACATGGACATCGAGATGACCGATGAACAGCAGGTTAACAGCATCCTCTCCTCCAACATGCCGGATGTAGTCATCAACACTGCTGCATATCACAGGGTTGATGACTGTGAAGACAATGTAGAGTTGAGTTTTGCTGTAAACAGTTATGCTGTAAGGACCATTGCCAGGATATGCAATGACCTCGGGATCACATTTGTACACTTCAGCACAGATTATGTATTCGGGGGTGAAAAGAAAACCCCATATGTCGAGGATGACTGTCCCAATCCGCACAGCGTCTATGCAGTATCAAAACTTGCAGGAGAATTATTTGTAAGAAACATCTGCAGCCGTTATTATTTAATAAGGACATGCGGTCTTTATGGGGCAAAGGGAGTAAGCGGCAAGGGGGGTAATTTTATTGAGACAATGATAAGACTTGCAAACGGGAAAAAACCTCTTAACGTTGTATCAGACCAGATCGTAACACCAACTTATGCAAAGGAACTTGCTGCAAAAGTGTCACAGTTGATACGTACTGAAGAATATGGATCCTATCATATCACAAATAACGGAGGGTGCTCCTGGTATGAATTTGCAAGGACAATATTCGAATTAACAGGCATTGATGCTGATATATCCCCGATATCCTCATCTGAATTCGGCGCTAAAGCCCGCAGACCGGCATACTCTGTCCTTGAAAACAGAAACCTTAAATTACTTGGTCTTGATGACATGATGCAATGGCATGACGCCTTGAAGGAATATCTAATAGAAAAGGGACATGTCCGGTAGCAGACAACAAATATAGTCATTTTAGAGAGATTTTAGAATTTGTATAGAATAGCTGTTATCACGCCATTAAATAAAGAAGACTACCTTGCTAACACAATTCTGGACGGCTTAATATCATTGCAAAATGAAGGGAATAATTTAGAATTTTTTATTTCATCATTGTATCCATCCCGTAGGATTCCAATAAAAAAAGAACTTATATTAACCAGGAAGGAATTTATTGGTTTTGCAAATCAGGCTGATATAATATTCCTTATTTGGGGAAAGGATAATACTGACTTTAGTCTTGCAAGAAAAATAGGAAGATGGGAAAAGACTGTTTTTATCGATGGTTCCGAGCCCGGAAACAATATGAGGCTCGATAAAGAAGTTCAGTCCCGGATGCTGAACCTTTCATATAAGGGATCAGGAGCTATTTATCGTGAGATGCTTGAAAAGTGCGCACTATATTTCAGGCGCGAAAAACCATATATAAATGGAATCGTTCCGTTACCTTTTGGCATTGATTCAGCGTATACACGATATTGCGGAACCAACAAGGGAAAAGACATTGACTTTGCCTGTGTCTTTGGGCAGGAAGAATATCCTGCCTTACGAAGAAAGGTTAGAGAGAGGCTGGAGCAGTTTTGCCAGAAGAATCAATTTACATATTTCGCCAGAAGGACAAACAATACAGATGAATTTTATGAAGTATTATCCCGAACCAAGGTCGGTATTTCTGTTAGCGGCGGAGGTTTTGATACGGCCCGTTTTTGGGAAATCCTGGGGAATCAGTGCTTATTGCTTACGGATAAAATCGATATTTTCAGAATGGAAGACGGTGTCCTCAATTATAAAAGGATATTTGAATTTGAGAATATCAATGACTTTGAGATTGTTTTGAACAAAGTAGCTTCTTTCTTAAGAAACGGATACAATCAGATTGAGCTTGACAAGGAATTCAAGGATATCCTTTCCAGGCATTCCTCAAAAGCCCGTGTTTTAACAGTTCTTAATAGAGCTAAAGAAAAGAATATATTGAAAGAGTCTCTTGCATAAGTAATAAATTAAGTGAATTTTCAGGATTGTGCTAAAACTTGTAATAGAAGATACAGAAATTACATGAATAAATTAAAAGTTTTGCTTGGCCTCTCTGATCCAGTGGGAAAATTGGAGAAAGAGAGGCAAAAAGAATTAAATCATCCGGAGAGACTTGCACTGTTGGAATACTGTACGAGTGGAAAGGGGATAGATGTTGGTTGCGGTCATAGAAAGACACATGAAAATTGCATCGGAGTAGATATTCTCCCAAAAGGCTCTTTGGGAAAAGTTGGATGCATTACAGGGAAAGAAATTGTATCTGATATATGTGCATCCGGAGATAATCTGCTCATGTTCAAAGATCAGGAACTTGATTTTGTAATTTCAAGGCATAACCTGGAACACTATGTGGATGTAATAAAAACCTTAATCGAATGGAAACGGGTTCTCAGGATTGGTGGTATAATGGCGGTGATTTTACCGGACGAAAGCTCAATAAATACGATTGCCCTTGATCCCTCACATAGACATGTATTCACGCCGGAAAGCTTTCTTAGATATATAGAGCTAATTGGCGACTTTGAAGTTGTCAAGGTCGAGAAAGTTATTCCCAACTGGTCCTTTATAGGCGTGTTTAGTAAAACAGGCTGACACGGGTGACGCCAGGCCGTTTCAATATATCCAAATGAACTTTAAATCTGCTTATATCAGCGAGAGAACAGATATCCTTTCCCTCATCCCCCCGAATGTGAAGAGAGTGCTTGACGTTGGTTGCAGCACAGGGGTTTTAGGGAGACAGATTAAGCAATCCATGGGAATTACTGTCATAGGTATAGAGATGGATCAGGATATGGCAAAGGTTGCGGAAGGGGTATTGGACAAGGTATATTGTGTGGACATAGAAAAGGGAGATGCAGCAGGTACCCTGAAAGAAGATGGCTTTGATTGCATTATATTCGCTGATGTCCTTGAGCATACCAGAGATCCATGGGATATATTGCAGCGTTTCTTACAGCTACTTAACCGTGATGGTTGTGTGATAGCGAGCATCCCGAATGTCAGGCATTTATCCACAATAAAGGAGCTGCTTTTCAAGGGAAAATGGCCATATAGGGAGCGTGGCATCCATGATAAAAGTCATTTGAGATTCTTTACCCTGAAAAACATCATTGAATTATTTGAAGGTGCAGGACTTGAGGTAATTACTATCAGGAGAAAGTTCAGACTCTTTGAGCGGAGAAGCCGTAAATGGCGGGACAAGCTTGCAGAAATGTTAGCGCCTGTTTTAGGCCGGGAGTTATTTGTGTTCCAGTATCTGATTCAGGCTCGCAGGAAAGGTTTGTGAAAAAGAAGATAACTATTTTATCCCATAATCTTTCTGGTAATAGTTTCGGACGTGCCTACCTGCTGGCCAGGGTATTGATGAGGCGATATGATATAGAAATCGTAGGTACATGTTTTGGAAATGGTGTTTGGCCCCCCTGTTCAAACATTAACGGTGTTACATACAAAATTCTGGAAGGTTGTAATTATCCAAAATTCTTTTCTTCATTCAATAAACTATTAAAAATGATTACAGGGGATGTGATTTATGCAATTAAAGCCCTGCCCACAAGTTTTGGGATCGGAATTTTAAAACACATTTCCTCACGATTACCACTCGTGTTGGATATAGATGACTGGGAAGTCGGGTTTTATTTGAGCAAAACAAAAATGAAATTTATAGAAAAAAGTTTGAACTTTATAAATCCAAACGGTCTGCCATACTGTTGGCTTTTGGAAAAGATGACAGGATTCGCAGATAAGATTACAACTGTATCACCATTTCTGCAGAATAAATTTGGCGGTGTTATTATCCCGCATGGAAAAGATACGGAGACTTTTGATCCAAAGTTGTATAATTCTGCAGAAGCGAAAAAGAAAATTGCTCCTGATGAATGTAAGATAATCATGTATTTAGGATCACCTCGCCCTCATAAAGGGCTGGAGGATGTAATCTATGCACTTGATATCCTTAATCGAAAGGATGTAATTTTTGTAGTCATTGGCAGCAATCCTGACAAGGCTTACGAAAAACACCTTTTGACTATAGGAAAAGAAAGAATCCGTCTCTTTGGCATGATCAATTTTAACGACATTCCCTTTTATCTGTCTGCGGCTGACATCGTTGTTATCCCTCAGCGTGCCTTACCGGAAACGATTGGGCAAGTACCCGCCAAGTTATTTGACGCTATGGCAATGGCCAGGCCAATTATATCGACACGGGTATCAATGATTCCTCAAATCCTCGATGGGGGCGGCTGTCTGTTCGACCCTGGGGATAGCAATCAATTAGCGGATTTAATAGAGTATCTATTGTCTAATCCGGAAAAGGCGCAGGAATTAGGAGCTATCGCAAGAGAAAGATGTATAGCGAATTATAGTTGGGACAGGATGGAAGAAGACCTTGCCGGGATATTTGATGTTTTATGAAAATAACTTATATATCAAATAACAATTGGCCGGGTACAGAACCCGGACTCACTTTTTCAGTATTTAACGCAAGAGGATTCCGGCAGGCAGGGGCTGATTGTCTCCTCATACTCTTCGGGCAAACGTCGAAGCCGGTTCAGGAAGTCTACAAGGAGCTGTTTGGCTTTGATGAGGAACTCCCGATTCTGCCAATCCGTGCCCCGCGTATCGGCGGTTCAAAATTCCTGTTTTATTTGAGGACATTCCTGTATTTATTAAACAATAACACGGAAATACTTATTACCAGAAATCTCAACTTTATGTTTTGGGCTGTCTTGCTTAAGAAACTAAGAGGGGTTCGTATCTATTTTGAGTCCCACGATTTCTGGACAGACCTGTCGCTGAGGCAAGAGAGCATCTCAGCCGGACATCGCCGGCAAGGAAGATTGGAACGTAAATGGCTGCCGAGAGCAGACGGCATCATCTGTCAGTCTGAACCACAATCCCTTCTTTATAGAAAATATTATCCAGGGATGCCTGTCCTTACCGCCTTGCCGGGCACAAAGCCTTCTGTCGTGAAAGATAGAAAAGGATTTAGTTATACACTCGGTTATATAGGATCCTTTACAAAAGATAAATATCCTTTAACAGTAGTCTTGAAGGCCCTTGCCGCAATCAAAGATCCCAGGATCCGGCTTATCTGTATTGGTGCTAAAAATGAAACAGAAAAAGACCGTGTCCATAGAGAAGCCGACAGCCTTAAGATAAGTGACAGAGTTGAGATATACTCCTGGGTGACCGGGAGTATGCTGGAGCAGCTCAAGGCCCGTATTGACGTCGGAGTTGCAGTGCTTTCATCTGATATGTTCTGGAATAGGCTCAGTACTCCCTTAAAAATATTGGAATACCTCTCCACCGCGACCCCTTTTATAGCCACCAGGCTTGACGGCATCTCCAGTCTTATAAGCCATGAAAAACAGGGGCTCCTTATAAATAATACACCGGAACAATGGGAAAGAGCCATCAGGACTATCTATAGTGATTTTTCATATTATCAACAAATGGCAAAGGAGTGCGCAATCCTGGGTGCAGAGCTGAAATGGGAGCATCGGGCCAGGAAAATTATCGAGGCACTTGAATCGGGTATATTTGCACAAAACAATATATGCCCTGATCATACAGGAAAAGGATTATGAAGCGGCGAATCAGCGTTTGTATAATCACCTATAATGAAGAAAAGAATATCCGGCGATGCCTCGAATCCGTTAAATGGGCAGATGAAATTATAGTCGTTGATTCAAAGAGTACGGATCACACCGTTCAAATCTGCCGGGAATATACTGACAAGATTATACTTCGTGATTTTCCAGGGCATATTGAACAGAAAAACTTTGCCATTGATCAGGCGGCAGACAACTGGGTTTTCTGCCTTGATGCAGATGAAGAAGCTACACCGGAGCTTCAGGATGAGATTAAGTCCGTCCTTGAAGGTGAAGATACTCAGCAAGCAGGATTTTATGTGTCCAGAAAAACAGAGTATCTTGGGGAATGGGTCACCTATGGCCGTTGGTATCCGGACTTTAAACTCCGTCTCTTTGACCGGCGCTATGGCCGCTGGGGGGGGGAGAACCCGCATGACCGCGTAGATATTAACGGACAGACCGGCCGCCTCAAAGGAGAACTTCTGCATCGTACATACAGAGATCTCTCTCACCACCCCGATGTGATTAATAAATACACTACAATTGCGGCTAATCAGAAACATGCCAGGGGTATAAAATTCCCAATACTCCATGCTGTATTCTCCTCTGTCTTTTATTTCATAGATTCATACATTATCAGGAGAGGTATATTCCATGGTTCCAGGGGACTTATCCTCTCCACCATGGGTTCTTACTATGTATTCCTTAAGTATGCTAAACTCTGGGAGCTCTATCATACTTCAGTAAAGATGAGAAAATAATTCCAACTGCAGGTGAAATAATCAGGATACTGGAAGTTAATACAGAGAAGACATGGCGTGGAGGTGAGCGTCAGACTTTCTACACAATAAAGGGACTTAAAGACGCTCATGTCAGTGTTGAGCTTTTATGTCTTAAGGGTTATCCCCTCTCTGAAAGGGCACGAATACTGTCTATCCCGGTCCATACAGTGAAAGGTCAAGGTGAGGGCATAAAATTCCTGATGAAATATGGACGATCCTTTGATATAATCCATGCACAAACGGCCAAAGGACAATCAATAGCTGTCATTACAAAGGTGTTTCATAACAGACCTATCGTCTATACCAGGAGAGTTGACTTTATACCAAAAGGTAATCTGACTCGTTTAAAATATAAACTGACAAATAAAGTGATTGCCATTTCCACACCCATAAAAAAAATACTTGAAGAGTTTGGATTTAATAATATAGAAATCATACCTTCTGCGGTAGTGGAGACCGGGTTAAACAGGAAAAGGGGAGATGATCTGAAAAGGGAGCTTTGTATATCAGGTAAAAAGATTATCGCGACGATATCTTCATTCGTCCCGCACAAAGACCCATTCACAATGGTAGAAACTATTAAAGAACTTTCAGAAATAAGAACTGACTTTGTCTTTCTGCATTTCGGAGATGGTGCATTAAAAACAGAGTTGACAGAAAAAATCACAAAATATAAACTCGAAGACATTTATAAACTACTGGGTTTTTATGACAACGTAGAAGATTTCTTCAGCATTTTTGATCTCTTTGTCATGAGTTCTCAGGAAGAGGGTTTGGGGAGCAGTGTCCTTGATGCCTTTATATACAAAGTACCTGTGGTATCTACAGATGCCGGCGGTCTGAAAGAGACTGTAGAAGGCAGAGGATTACTATGCCATGTTAAAGACGCAAAGTGCCTGGCATACAGCATTAACCGGATGATAGAAGATAAACTATTACGGGAAAAGCTTGTTAACAAGGCTTACAATGATGTTAAAGAACATTATTCCCTGAAGGAAAATATAGAACAGTATGTCAGGATATTCCATTCATTTGCGTGCTCCTAATACTCATATTTCACAATATCTGTTGGGTATTTTCGCCCTCTTCGTCATGCTATATCCCATAACCACAGAGGCCAGCCCTAACATCCCCCTCTATGACTGGAAGTCTGATCAGGTAAGAAGGGTGCTGAGCCTTTGCCAGACAGGGATAAGTACAGCCACCCTTCCCCTTCGAAGCGATATAGTCCTCAGTGCTTTGAAACAGGCTGACGATACAGACTGCGTTCCTGCCGGAACCCCTTTAAAAGTGTTAATGGAAGATGTAATTACTGTTATGGAAAAAGAGGATCAGAAGTCGTTTGCCGGTGCATACAGAATCAGGATGCAGCTTTCAGATCATCCTTTTAATCCGGACAACTCATTCGGAGAGAGGATAGATAAGGGGCTCAGGTCCACTTTCGACATACGCCTGTATGGCTCACTCCCCTATGGCCTGTCATATGAATTTGTCCCGCAACTTCAGGTAAGCCGGATAGGGGATGAGAATCACTCAACTGGTGATATATTCATAGGATATATCAAATGGACACACAAAAACATCGAGATCGAAGGAGGACGTGATACATTATGGTGGGGACCAGGATACCACGGGAACACAACCCTGACCAACAACATCGAGCCGCTTGATTTAATAAAACTGAGTAACGTATACCCTTTCCACCTTCCGTGGATATTCAGGCATCTTGGCAATACTAATTTGATGGTCTTTGGAAGCAGGCTTTCATCCCAAACAATAAGATACA
>MHEI01000111.1:25008-25739 GCA_001805165.1 Nitrospirae bacterium RBG_16_43_11
TTTTGGGGCATCGCTTGCATCCCAGTTCATAGGCCGTAATAATTCCCTCAACCGGATTTCAGACTGGAAGGCCATTTTACTCCCGTCATGGGAAGGAAATGAAGGAGAGGGTACTGAAGGACCTGTTGCAAACAGGAGATACAGCTATGATTTTATGATTCAGACAAACCGTATACCCCGTATACTGAACAGCGAGTTATACTGGGAGTACGGAGGAGAGGTGGGGATTATATCCGGAGCACTCAATATCCCGTTTCCAAAACCACAGTATATAAATGAGGTAATAGGGGTCTATTTGGATTTCGGAGGAGCTGACCTGCGTCTTGAAGCTTCTACTCCGTTTAAAAATCCACTTGAAGGCTCTATCTATTCCCATGGTCAATTCACTGAAGGTTACAGGCATGAAGGTCGGATAATAGGACATCATATAGGTCCCGGTGCAAGGGATTTCTTCCTTCGCACTACCTTTCTTACAAAATCACGGGCCATTCTTGGAATAGATATAGACCATGAACAGCACTATATTGAAGACTGGTCAGAGACTATCATCGGGACTGATGTTACGCTCAGGAAGGGCCCTTCCCGGACATATCAGTTGAGATACCAGTGGCATGACGGCAACAGGGATTACGGTATCAGGGATATTCATTATCTTGCATTATCTCTTTTTTATCAGTTTTGACAAGGGTATATATAACCCATCCCCATGCATAGAATACAATAAACGGATC
>MHEI01000112.1:0-5848 GCA_001805165.1 Nitrospirae bacterium RBG_16_43_11
GTGGTACTGCCCCGCAAATAGACGTCGTTGATGACAATGGGGACAGACACAGGCTCTGGGTAGTAAGTGATCCAACGATAATTGAGGGTGTTCAGAAAGAGATGAAAGAGAAGACCGTGTATATAGCCGACGGCCATCACCGCTATGAGGCATCGTTAAATTACAGAAACGAGGCAAGGCAGAAGGGCGGAGAAGGCGCTTACGACTATATTATGATGTTCTTTGCCAACATGGATGAACCGGGACTTACTGTACTCCCTACACATCGTCTCATATATGGAGTTTCTGATGTCACCCTGAACTGTTTGCATGATAGTATGGGGAAATACTTTAGTGTCAAAGATTTTGATTTCACCACTGGAGACGAGCCGGAAGCCAGAAAGCAATTGCTTGATGCAATGAAGAAGGCAGGTCCTCAGGATCACTACATCGGGATGTATATTAAGGGAGAAGATAAATATTCACTTCTGGCGCTCAAAGGAGAAGACTCACTGTTGGATATACAATCAGACAAACCTTTTTCATGGAGACGGCTTGATGTGTCAATACTGCAGAGCCTGATCCTTGAAGAGATCCTTGGCTTCAGTGAAGAGAGCATCAGAAGGCAGGAAAACTTATACTATGTTAAAGACTTTAACGACTCTATTGAGAAAGTCCGTGATGGAGAGTACCAGGCCGCATTTCTTCTAAATGCGACAAAGATAGAAGAGATAAAGGATGTTACTGAAACAGGGGAGCGTATGCCGCAGAAATCCACATACTTCTACCCGAAATGCCTGACAGGCCTTGTCATTAACAAATTCTAGTACCCATGTTAATTTTCATCAACGGCTTACTCATTCCGCAAGACGAAGCAAAGGTCTCTGTCCTTGACCGCGGGTTCCTATATGGGGATGGGGTCTTTGAAACACTAAGGGCCTATTCAGGAAAGATATTCCGGATTGATGATCATATAAAAAGACTATTCTGCTCTGCTAACGCTATCTGCCTTAAGACCCCATTTACCGGGAACTATATTAAAGAATCCCTCTATCAGACACTAATGGGAAATAACCTTAAAGACGCCTATTTGAGGCTGACAATAACCAGGGGCATATCTGACCCGGGTCTCGATACAGAGGGATGCTTAAACCCCACGATGACAATCATATCAAGGGAATTCAGTGGATACCCCGAAGACCTTTATCGCCATGGCATAAAGGCAGCTGTCGTAAGTACAAGGCGGATACCAGCATCAGCCTTAAATCCTGAGATAAAATCCCTGAACTTCCTGAATAATATAATGGCACGGATGGAGGCAAAACATGCTAACGCCTCAGAAGCAATCATGCTCAGCACAGAAGGTTATGTAGCTGAAGGAACCGTCAGCAACATCTTTATCGTGAAGGACGGAGTTGTCAAAACTCCCCCGCTCAGCGTTGGTATCCTGAACGGAGTTACGAGGTCCTTAGTAATAGGCCTTGCACAAAAAAACAATATCCCATTAACAGAACAACAATTCCAGCCTGAAGAGCTTTATGCAGCCGATGAATGCTTCGTAACAAGCACACTATACGAAGTAATGCCCGTCACGTCAATAAATAATAAACCGGTAGGAACCGGACATCCCGGAGATATTTCACAATCCATGCTCAGCATATTCCGGGAATTAACAACCGTATAATTTTCATATACCACAACATATTGATTCACTCAAAACCCTGCCTATCTCTTAGGCAACAACGTATATTTCAATGGGTTACGCATCATCCGACTGGTAATGCAGAAGGGGGTCTTGAGGGTTTTCCACTTTTCTGTTGAAAGAAGAAATTTATTAGTTATAACAGCAGGTTAGAATAGTACTCATGGATATCAGCCATGCTCAGGGACTACAACATATTGTAAATTTTATTGCAACTTGTTCTGAACACTCTCTCCCAGAATATTAGGAGTGCCGGTAACCTTCTCAAGCTTAACTTTTGAGATACGCTTGCCTTCGATATCAACAATCGTAATTTTATAATCCCCGTATCTTACAATCTCCCCCCCCCTTGGTATTCTCTGAAGCTGAGATAACACAAGCCCTGCGAGTGTCTCATACTCCTCAGACTCTTCCAAAGCTAAATTGTGCTGCTCTATCAGGTCACGGAGCGGCAGAGAGGCATCAATAATCATTGACCCATCTTTTAGTATCTTTACCGGCCTGTCCTCAAAATCATACTCGTCCTCGATCTCACCAACTATCTCCTCTATCACGTCCTCCATTGTTACAAGGCCCTCCGCATTTCCATATTCATTAATAACAATGGCCATATGCATCCTGCGTCGCTGTAATTCTTTCAGCAGTGCATCTATCTTTTTGGTCTCCGGGACAAAATAGACAGGTCTGAGGAGGTCTTTCAATTTTATATCCTTAAGCCTTTCCCTTATATCGAGAAGGTCTTTTTCGTAGAGGATTCCCTTAATATCATCCAGGCTCACATCATAGACAGGGAATCTTGAGAAACCGCATTCTATAACTGTATCTATTACCTTTTCCAGCGGTGTATCAATGGCTATCGCCTTGATCTTAGGCCGGGGCACCATTATCTCTTTTGCTGTCGTAGTAACAAACTCGAATACGCTGTGAATCAGGTCCTGTTCAGACTTTTCGAATATCCCTTTTTCACCCCCCTCTTTCAGAAATATCTTGATCTCTTCCTCTGTCACAAAAGAACCTTCCGGCGGCGGCATCTTGCCAAACGGTTTAAGAAACAGATTGGTTGACTTTGTAAGTATCCTGACAAGAATGAAAGAAACCCTGGATAAATAATAAATCGGTTTACCGACAAATAACGCTATAGGTTCTGCAAACCTTAGTGCAAGTGATTTAGGAACAAGTTCTCCGAGAATAAGGGAGAGATAAGAAATGACTATGACTACTACAGCAATAGAAATCGGTTCGCTCCACTCACTTACAAGACCTACCGGGGCATACTGTAAGAGCGGTTTAATCGCTTCTATGGCCGTAGCACCGCCGATAGCACCTGCAAGCATGCTCACGATAGTAATACCTACCTGAACAGTCGCCAGAAATTTATCAGGCTCACTCTGAAGCTTATGAACAACCTCAGCCCTTTTATTACCGCTCTCCTTGAGGTGCTTTATACGGCTCTTCCTTGCAGATATTATAGCTATCTCTGAGCAGGCAAAAAATCCGTTGGCAAGAATCAAGAGGAGGATCAGGACTACTTCAAACCCAAATTCACCCATGAGTTGTATTATAACATAATTGGTATGATAAAGAAATTCTATGCAATCACTTACTAACTATAATCTACTTAGTTTCTCAATATCATCTTCACGGCCAAGGAACACAAGGATGTCTCCATCCATTACTATATCATCCCCGGCAGGGGCCACATTAACAGACTCTTTTATTACACTCTTTCCTTTTTGTATCTCCGTAGTCTGTCTCTTTATGGCAATTATATTTACCTTGTGCATTGTCCTTATATTGGTATCTTTCAGCATCTTACCTACAAAACTACGTGGAGCGGGTATCTCACTTACACAATATTCAGGAGACAGGAAGAGGCTGTCTATAATATTTGGTGCGACAATATGAGTTGCAACACGTATCGCACTATCGCGTTCAGGATATACGACCTGTGTTGCACCGAGCTTTTCCAATATCTTAGTATGCAGCGGGGTAACCGCCTTGGCTATTATCTCTTTAACACCCAGTTCTTTCAGCGCCATGACTATCATGACACTCGCTTCAATGTCTTCCCCTATACTTACAATGGCAATATCCATGTTCTGCACACCCAGCTCTGTTAATGTCCGCATATCTGTTGCATCACACTGTACCGCGTGAGTGGCATGCTCGGTAATGGCCTTAACATTCTCTTCATTAACATCCAATGCAAGGATCTCACATCCCTTTTGGGCAAGGGTCTCCACTACGCTGGATCCAAACCTTCCCAAACCTATGACAACTACCTGTATCGCCATATAATATTTATCCTATCAGGATTCTTCCTTCCGGATACCTGTATCTCTGCGGATATGCACCTTTCACTATCATAATACTTAATAGCAATGGCCCCAGACGGCCTGCATACATAGTTAATGAAATAATAATCTTACCGGTAGTTGAAAATATACCGGACAGGCTTAATATACCTCCATCCCCTGTAGATAAGCCTACTGTCCCAAATGCAGAGGCAACTTCAAACAGCGTCTGGATAAAGCTTCTGTTTTCCGTCAGAAGCAGCAAAGTCGTCGAGGTTATTATGATTATCGTGACCATAGTTGTCAAGAGAAATGCCTTTGCTACAAGCTCTATAGGTATCCTCCTCCTGAAGACTGTAGTATCCTGCCTTCCCCTGACTGATGTCCACAATGCAACCATCATTATAGCAAAGGTTGTAGTCTTGATCCCCCCTCCTGTACTTCCGGGAGAGGCGCCTATCACCATAAGTACAATTAATAAAAACAGTGAATCATTGGCCATATCCGCAACATTGACTGTGTTAAAACCTGCTGTCCTTGCGCTTACCGAATGAAATAAAGATACGAGTATCCTGTCGGTGAGTGAAAGACCCTGCATTGTTGCCGCTGAACCGGAGTTCTCAAATGTAAATAAGAGAATAGCCCCCATGAATATAAGCAGGACAGTTGCCGTCAGGGTAATCTTCGTATGCAGGGAGAGATTCTGTATTTCTCTCTTGCTGTATCTATATAAATCGCTGAAAATGATGAACCCTATCCCGCCCAATATTATATTGGCCATGATTATTACGTTGACGGCAAAGTCTCCCCTATAGCCTATAAGATTATCCGAAAATAGAGAAAAGCCGGCATTATTAAATGAAGTTACTGAATGAAATATTCCGAGATATAATGCCTTTAAATATGAGAAGTCACGGGAAAATCTGACGGCAAGAAGCAGCGCCGCTATTCCCTCTATCACAAGAGTGATAAATAAAACTCCTTTAGTGAAGCGGACAAGTCCTTCCATTGAAAGCACATTAAGGTTTTCTCTCATAATCAACCGTTCTGCAAGACCTATACGCTTACCTACTAAGAGGTATATAACAGTAGCAGATGTCATATAACCCAAACCGCCGATCTGCACAAGGAGCATTATAACTATCTGGCCAAACAGGGAAAAATCGAGTGGTGTATCTTTAACTATTAGTCCCGTCACACACACTGATGAAACTGAAGTAAAGAAGGCATCAACTAACCCTATACTGACCCCATTGGAAGCTGATAACGGGAGGGTAAGAAATAACGTACCAACCAGAATAAGCGCAAAAAAACCACCGGCAAGTATTTGAGAAGGCGTCCAGTTCTTAAAAGGGCTTTTCATTTGAGGTTTGATTATACTATATAAGATACCGGGATGAGTCAAGACAATGCAAAATAGATTGAAATTTTCATTAAATCCATTATAGTATATCAGGTTATGCCTGATGTTCGCACTCCCGTGAAAAAAACGCTTTCACTCAAGAGATTGTTATTAGGACCGCGTCTGCATACTGCCGAAATGCCGCATCAGACTATTGGTAAAGGCGTCGGTCTGGCCATCTTCGCCTCCGATGCACTTTCCTCTACCGCTTATGCCACCGAAGAAATTCTGCTTATACTTATACTTGCAGGCACGGCAGCACTTAATTTATCCCTGCCAATCGCCATTGCCATTATAATATTGCTTGCGATTGTCACCATTTCATACAATCAAACCATTCATGCCTATCCCAATGGTGGAGGCGCATACATTGTTGCACGGGACAACCTGGGTGAAGTCCCTGCCCAAATAGCGGGTGCGGCCCTCCTTGTTGATTACATTCTCACTGTAGCCGTGTCCATATCGGCAGGC
>MHEI01000112.1:6004-6381 GCA_001805165.1 Nitrospirae bacterium RBG_16_43_11
CTATTTACCATTATCATTGGCTTTTACCACTACTTCACAGGTACGCTGGGAATGGTTACGGGTATAGAGCCCTTGCATGGAGGTGCAATCCAGGCCCTGACCCTCTTTCTGATTTTGCGTGCATTCTCAAGCGGCTGTGCCGCCCTAACAGGAGTTGAGGCCATAAGTAACGGCGTTACTGTCTTCAAAGAGCCCAGGAGCCGCAATGCAGGTATCACTATGATATGGATGAGCACACTACTGTCGGCGATATTCTTTGGTATTACATTCCTGGCCATGCACACAGGCGCGATCCCCTCACATACGGAGACAGTGTTTTCACAGATAGGGCGTGTTATTTATAGTGCAGGCAGTCCGCTTTATCTGGCCCTCATCGG
>MHEI01000112.1:6401-6744 GCA_001805165.1 Nitrospirae bacterium RBG_16_43_11
TCATGGCAGCCAATACCTCATATGCCGGCTTCCCGCAGCTTGGTGCGATGCAGGCATCTGACGGTTTTCTGCCAAAACAGCTTACCTACAGAGGCGGCCGGCTGGTATTTACCTATGGTATCCTTACCTTAGCCTTGATGGCCTCACTGCTCATCGTTATATTCCGTGCCGAAACAACCGCCCTTATTCCCCTGTACGCCATCGGCGTCTTTCTCTCATTTACCATATCACAGATTGGCATGGCAGTACGCTGGTATAGATGCGGCAGGCTGGAGCCAGGTGAAGAATCAAGGCGAATGAGTTCGACCCTGCAGTATAACCCCAGGTGGAAGACCAAGCTGAT
>MHEI01000112.1:6913-7090 GCA_001805165.1 Nitrospirae bacterium RBG_16_43_11
GCCGCCATATGTCAAGCGTCACCGTGTAATCGTACCCATCAGCAGCGTACATAAAGGCACGATGAAGGCTTTACATTATGCACGAACCCTGTCCAATGACATTACTGCCGTACACGTATTAATTGATCCCGATGGAGCCGGCAGAATGAAAGCCACCTGGGACTACTGGGGAGATGG
>MHEI01000112.1:7228-8378 GCA_001805165.1 Nitrospirae bacterium RBG_16_43_11
GTGGCATAGTCTTCTGCATATGCAGACTGCTTTTTTCCTGCAAATCGGCCTGCTGGGATTACGGGATATAATTATCACCGAAGTACCATACCATGTAAGCAAAGAGGTAACGAGAGGATAATCTTATTATGATAGACATGGACAAAAAACATATAATTATAGCCGGTTGCGGCCGTGTCGGCAGGGAACTGGCAAGATCAATCTTCAAAAGGGGATATACTGTAACTGTTGTTGATCCCGATCCCCGCGCCTTTGACCGGTTAGGGTATGACTTTGAGGGGCGTACTGTGCAGGGAGATATCTTTGATCAGGATGTGCTCAAGCGTACCGGCGTCAAAGATGCCTTTGCCTTTGCGGCAGTTACAAACTCAGACAGTGTGAATATTGTTACCGCAAGGATTGCACGTGACATTTATCATCTGCCACATGTAATTGCACGTATCTATAACCCGAGATGCATGCCTATTTATGAAAAGCTGGGTTTGCAAACCGTATCCTCGTCATCATGGGGTGCACAGCGCATCGAGCAGTTAATTCTTCATCCTGGTCTTCACAGTGTATACTCTGCAGGGAACGGGGAAGTGCAAATATATGAAATTATTATAAGCGACGAGTGGCATGGCCATAAGCTATCTGAACTTGTTCCACCAAGGGAGGCTATTACTGTAGCCATAGCCCGTGGTGGACGTGCCTCTCTGCCTGCGCCTGACACCATTTTACAGGTTCATGATGTTCTTCAGATTAGTGCAACTGATTCCGGCGCTGCTCTGTTACAGCAGCGCCGGAATCTTTCAAAGGAGGGATAGATAGCCATGCTTGTCCTTGTTATTGGTGGCGGCCGTACCGGGTCGCATCTGACATCACTTCTGCTCACTCAGGGGCACAAGGTCCGTGTGATAGAACACAGGCCTGATGCACTTGCCAATATCCATGGTGAATTGCCAAGTGAGGCAGTATTTGAAGGGGAAGGATCAGACCCTCAAGTCCTCGAAGCAGCAGGAATACAGCAGGCGCAGGTGTTGGCCGCTGTCACATCAGACGATGCAGAAAATCTTGTCATCTGTGCCCTGGCACGGCAGGTGTACGGAGTGAGGCGGATCATTGCCCGCATCAACAACCCCATGCACGCCTGGCTGTTTACCCGTGAAAT
>MHEI01000112.1:8384-16787 GCA_001805165.1 Nitrospirae bacterium RBG_16_43_11
GGACGTTGCCCTTAACCAGGCTGACCTTATGGCCAGGATGATAGAAGAGGAGATGTCCCTTGGCGATATGATGACCCTGCTCAAGTTACATAGAGGTAAATATTCGCTGGTGGAAGAAAAAATCTTCCATGGTGCTAAAGCGGTAGGAGTCGCTATCAAGGATTTAAAACTACCACCAAATTGTACCCTCTCCGGAATACTGCGGCGTGGTGAGATGATCTTACCGCGTGGTGATACGGTGCTGCAAGCACAAGATGAAGTACTGGCACTGGTAGATGACGCTGCTGCCGAAGAGCTGGCACGCCTGCTGGGAAGACCAACGGATTTCAAACATGGAGTATGACTCCATCTATAGTCTGTCTTGACTGCAATTATTCCCCGTGCTAACTTACAAGCACATGGCAGAGAACGTTGTAAGAGGAAAGAGCCTGGCTGCTGTTGCTTCTGACATTGCAGATGGGTTTGTGTATCTGAATCCACTCGTCATCAAAGACTTCCCTACTGATATTTATAAGGACTTACACAATCAGATGCGCAAGCTTCAGACCGCGATTCGTACTGATAAGTTCCCATCTCATGATCAGACAGCAATCCGTAACAGAAATATGCGTCTTCAAAGACTGCATCAGGCCATAGTTGTATTACAAAATTCCGCGCGTGTAAAGAAGATAATCCTTTAATCGTATTGACAATAAAGCATGATATGTGTAAGTTAGAAAATCAGTATGGTAACTCATATTCACAGGAGAATTGCATGAAAAACAGATACACAGTATTTAGTATCTTGATTGCTTTCTCGTTACTATCGCTCCTTGCACTTAATAGTTGTGCAAAAAAAGAAACGACAATCAGGATAGGTGTTGTGGGTCCCATGACCGGTGACCAGAGCAAGATGGGCCTGGATGTTAAAAACGGGACTGAACTTGCAGTAAAAGAGTGGAACCGGAAAGGTGGTGTGCTTGGCAAAAAGATCGAACTCCTGGTTGAGGATGACCAGCATGACCCAAAACAGGCGGTCGCAGTTGCCAACAAGCTTGTAAATGCCGGTGCAGCAGGCATCATAGGTCATTTTAACAGCAGCGCATCAATACCGGCATCCGCAGTATATAACAGGTCAAAAGTCCCCATGATAACACCTGCATCAACTAACCCCCAGCTCACTGAGCAGGGCTTTGAGTATGTATTCCGCGTCTGCGGCAGGGATGACCAGCAGGGCCTTGTGGCAGCTATATTTGTTTCAGATGTCCTTAAGCTTAAGAAGGTTGCAGTAATACATGACAAGACCACATATGGTCAGGGCCTCGCAGATGAGTTCAAAAAGGCACTCGGCGATAAAGTTGCGGTCGTATATTACAGCGGTGTCATCCAGGGGGATAAGGACTTCAGGTCTGTTCTGACCGCAATAAAGGGAAAGAAGCCGGAGTTACTCTATTTCGGTGGGATATATCCCGAAGGGGGTCTTCTGATAAAACAGGCAAGGGAGCTTGGCATTAATATCCCATTTATGAGCGGAGACGGCGTAATAGACCAGAAATTCATTGAGATTGCAGGACCGGCCTCTGAAGGAAGTTATCTTACATTCAGTCCTGATCCTGCCAATATTCCCAGTGCAAAGGACTTCCTTAATTCATACAAGTCAATCTATGGTGAAGCAGGCCCATATTCTATCTATGCCTATGATGCCGCAAATATAATGCTGCAGGCAATTGCAGACACTCAAAGCACTGACGGTGAAAAGATAAGTAAGACAATTCACAACATGAAACATTCAGGGGCGCTCGGCGAGCTTCAGTGGGATGTAAAGGGTGATGTCCTGAGATCTCCGTATATTGTGTGGGTTACAAAGAATGGGAAATTTGAAGAGTACTGGAAACCATCGGAGGCCGCACAGTAACAAATGCTCCTGCAGCAACTAATCAACGGCATCACCCTCGGCGCTGTCTATGCCCTGATTGCCCTCGGCTACACAATGGTATATGGGATACTTGAGCTTATAAACTTTGCACACGGCGAGATATATATGCTTGGGGCCTATGTGGCAATAGTAACCCTGTCATTTCTCACCTTTTCAGGACTGACGGCAAAAAGCCTTCTTCTTTCCATGTTAATCGCCGGCATAGTATCAATGATATATTGCGGTGCGTATGGTCTTACTCTGGAAAAGGTTGCCTATCGTCCACTGAGACATGCACCAAGACTGTCTCCGTTAATTTCTGCAATAGGGATGTCAATCTTCCTTCAGAATTATGTGATGCTGACTCAGGGCTCTGCAGACAAGATATTCCCTCACATCTTCCCGGCAGGGAACATAACAATGGGCAACGCAACTCTTACATATCTTCAGGGTTTCATCATCGTGACATCCGTAATACTGATGATTGCCCTGCAGGCTTTTACAAAAAAGACACGACTCGGAAAGGCAATGCGTGCAACAGCACAGGATAAGAAGATGGCATCTCTCGTAGGAATAGACATAAATACTGTAATCGTTGTCACTTTTATAACAGGCTCGGTACTGGCTGCAGCAGCAGGCATCATGGTTGCCATGTACTACGGACTTATAAACTTTTACATGGGATACGTGGCCGGCATCAAGGCATTTACAGCAGCAGTCCTCGGCGGCATAGGAAACATACAGGGAGCTGTAATGGGAGGTTTTCTGCTCGGCATATTAGAGAGCCTTGGGGCGGCTTACATATCGAGCGAATATAAGGATGCCTTTGCATTTATTGTCCTTATCCTGATACTTATTTTAAAACCCACAGGATTGTTGGGAGAAGGTGTTCCGGAAAAGGTGTAACACGTAAATTCAAGATGCAAAATTTAAAAAACAAAATTGCAAATCAAAATTTAAAGATGCTCATTATTCCTGGATGGTCAGCTTTCCTGCTTCTGCCGTTCATGGGAATAAAAAAAGCGGCAATTGGCGGAGGCATTATACTTACAGGCTTTATCCTGTTCTCGGCGATTAACAACTTCACAAAATCGGAAGGCGGAAGAAAGACCTCAGCCGGCATTCAAAGCCGGATAAACAACCTCCATTCTTTTATAGAAGGACCACAAATAAAAAAGAGACTTCTGTCATTTCTTCTGTTATTACTGATTGTAATTCCACTGCTCCTTAATAACTACCATATAGACGTACTTACGATTGCCGGCATATATGTTGTACTTGCCCTTGGCCTTAATATAGTCGTAGGGCTTGCCGGACTTCTGGACCTCGGTTATATAGCCTTTTATGCTGTCGGCGCATACTCCTATGGCATCCTCAATACGGAATTTGGTATCGCATTCTGGCCGGCTTTAATAATTGGCGCACTGCTGTCAGCATTATGCGGAACAATGCTCGGGATAATCACACTCCGTCTAAGGGGAGATTATCTTGCTATAGTGACTCTCGGATTTCTTATGATTGTTCACCTGATACTCAACAACTGGGATGAGCTGACGCATGGCCCCAATGGAATACTGGGCATTGATCCGCCGGCGATCGGAGGCTTTACCTTAACCAGCCCCATACACTTCTATTATCTGATCCTTGTGCTTGCCATAATAGCCATCTTCGTTATAAACCGGATCAACAATTCAAGGATAGGCCGGGCCTGGATTGCCCTCAGGGAGGATGAGACAGCAGCATCCGCGATGGGGATAAATGTAACGAACATGAAGATCCTTGCCTTTGCACTCGGAGCATCCTGGGCAGGCCTGGCAGGTGTCTTCTTTGCCGGCAGATATGCCTTCATCTCACCAGAGAGTTTTACATTTTTTGAGACCGTACTCGTACTGTCAATGGTTGTTCTTGGTGGCATGGGAAGTATTACCGGTGTTATAATAGGTGTTGCATTGCTCATTATATTGCCTGAGGTATTCAGGGGATTTCAGGATTACCGTATGCTCGCCTTTGGAGGCGCCATGGCGCTAATGATGATCTTCAGGCCGCAGGGATTGATAGGTAATCCGAGAAGGAAGATAGAGCTGATGCCGACGGAAGAAAGGATTTGAGGTTAAAGACATGGACTGCAGAACAAAAATAGTCGCAACACTCGGACCGGCAAGTAATACACCTGAGATAATAGAACAACTCATCAACGCAGGCATAGACATTGCGCGTCTTAATTTTTCTCATGGGACAACAGACGATCACCGCAGACTTATTCACAATGTGCGCGCCGCTTCTCATCAGACAGGAAAAGACGTCGGTATACTCCTGGACTTACAAGGCCCCAAGATACGTATAGGGAAACTGGAAAAAGCGGTCATACATCTGGAGGAAGGAACGCCATTCGTCATTACCACGAGAGATATCGCAGGAAATGACAGGGAAGTCTCCACAAATTACACACCTCTCCCTCAGGAAATAGCCGAAGGCGCCCACATCCTGCTGGATGACGGACTCCTGGAACTTGAGGTCTTAAAGACAACTGCAACAGACATTAACTGCAGGGTAATACGGGGCGGCCAGTTAACAGAAAAAAAGGGGATCAACGTCCCCGGAGCACGGCTTTCTGTGCCGAGTCTGACAGACAAAGACAGGGAAGACCTCTTAACAGGGATAAGAGAGGGAGTTGATTATGTTGCTATCTCATTTGTCAGGAATGCAGACGATGTAGCATCTGTGAAAAATATTCTGAAGCGGGAAGGGGCATCTATTCCTGTAATAGCAAAGATTGAAAAACCGGAGGCTGTAGATAACCTGGATGAGATAATAAAGGTTGCAGACGGAATCATGGTGGCACGCGGCGACCTCGGAGTTGAGATCTCTCCTGAAGAAGTGCCTATTATCCAGAAGGAAATTATACGGAGATGTAATGAAGAAGGTATTCCTGTAATCACAGCAACGCAGATGCTTGAGTCCATGATACATCACCCAAGACCCACCCGCGCAGAGGCTTCAGATGTAGCAAATGCAATATTAGACGGGACTGATGCCATTATGCTGTCAGGAGAAACAGCAGTAGGCAAATACCCTGTCGAAGCGGTCGCAATGATGAACAGGATAGCCTCTGTCACAGAAAACAGGCTTTTTAAGACTATGAGGCCTGAGACTGAAAAGATAAAGGTATGGGGAGACCCTGAACACGCCATCGCCCATGCAGTGTATTATACAGCTTTAGACATAAAGGCCACTGCAATTGTCGCATTTACAAGATCCGGAGGAACAGCCCGTATCATATCAAAATACAAACCCAACATACCCATACTTGGGGTAACGCACACACCATCCATTCTTAAACGACTTTCTCTCTACTGGGGTGTCAAAGGAGTCCTTGTAGAGCTCAGAGAAAACACAGATGCAATGATTGACGGCGTCGAAAAAACCCTGTTAGACAAAGGGCTGGCAAAACAGGGGGACACTGTAATCATTACCCTCGGCGTTCCATGGGGTGTTGCAGGCTCTACCAACATGCTGATGATACATCAGATAAGGTAGTTTATAATGCCTGCCAATTTGCCATTCATGCAAAAATGAAAAAGAAATTAACCATTCCATTATTTATTATAGCCGCAATAATAGTTGTCCTGCTATACAACTGGTATAAAGGCATGAATAGTTCGGACGTATCAGTTGAAGCCATTGGCATTATTGAGGCTGCGGAGGTTGATGTCACTCCGGAGATACCGGAAAAGATCGAATGGCTATGTTGTGAAGAGGGAGATGCAGTAAAGAAGGGAGATGTATTAATTAGACTATATGACCGCAAGCTTGCGGCAAAGGTCAGTGAAGGAAAGGCCATGCTGAGAGGGGCTGAGGCAAGACATGAAGAAGCCGGCGCCAATGTAGAAAATTCCAAGGCAAGGGTTGAGAATGCAAAGGCGGGCATTCAGACGGCTCAGGCTGAGATTGATAGAATAAGGGCCCTGCATGAAGAAGCCAGAGAAAACCTGAATCGTATCTCTGAACTGTTCCGTGACGGGTATGCAACAAAAAAAGAGATGGATGCAGTAAGGACGGTATCTGAAGCGACAAGCGCACAGATGAGCTCTGCTATGTCAAAGAAGATAAGTGAAGAGGCGGCACTGTCAACTGCCATAGCAGGGGTTAAAAGCGCCGTGGCACAACTCTCTTCAGCCAGGGCGGCGATAGAGGAGGCCAGGGCCCGGCTCCTGCTGACAGAAACACAGATCAAGGATTCTGTCATCTCCTCACCTCTTAATGGAGTGATAACATACAAGGCGTTTGAAACAGGAGAAACAGCCATAGTCGGAAAGACTATTTACACCATACATGACATGCAGAGGGTCTGGGCAAGGGTTGATGTAGAGGAAACAGATATAGGCAGGATAAAACTTAACGGCAAGGCTGTCGTCATGCCGGCCTCATTACCTGATAAAATATTTGATGGTGAGGTAAGAGAGATCGGAAGAGAGGCTGATTTCGCTACACAACGCGATGTTTCAAGGGGGAGACAGGATATAAGGACATTCAGGGTGAAAGTTGGAGTAAAGAAACCTGACGGCCTTTTGAAACCCGGAATGACGGTAGCTGTGAAGTTCATGCCATAAAGTATGATGAAAGCAATAGAAGTAACTGACCTCGTAAAAAATTTCGGTACTATCACCGCCTTAAACGGCGTCTCCTTTTCCATAGAAGAAGGTGAGGTCTTCGGGCTCCTCGGGCCAAACGGAGCAGGAAAGACAACACTCATAAGGATACTTACCACGCTCATGCGGCCGACTGCAGGTAAAGCTCACGTGATGGGTATAAACGTTGAAAAAGAAAAGGCTGCTGTTAGAAAGTTGATAGGAGTTGTGCCCCAGGCCATGACAAGTGATTTAGACCTTACGGGCCTTGAGAACATGGACATATATGCAAGATTCTATGATATGCCGCGAAAAGAAAGAGAAGGCAGGATAGAGTATCTCCTTGGAATGGTTGGCTTAAAAGAAAGAAGCAATGACCTTGTGGCAACATACTCCGGCGGAATGAGAAGAAGACTTGAAATCGCAAAAGGACTTGTTCACAAGCCTTCCATACTGATACTTGATGAACCAACCATAGGCCTGGACCCGCAGAGCAGGCATGTGGTCTGGGAACTTCTTAAAAATTCCCTTGATGAAGATGGCCTGACTATCCTTCTTACCACTCACTACATGGAAGAGGCAGAGCTGCTTTGTGAACGGATTGCGATCATAGACTATGGAAAGATTGTAGCCATTGATACTTTAGAGGGCCTTAAAAGACAATTACCTGATAAGGATATCGTTGAGATAACTGTTGGAGGCATTAATGCAACAAAGGTTATAGAAGAAGTAAAGACACTCACGTTCGTACATTCGATAATTTATGCTGAAGGTACTTTGCGAATATCAGTGGACAATGGGGCTCAGGCGATTCCCCTGCTTGTAGGCAGGATAGAAGATACAGGCGGCAGAGTTATATCCGTGCTGCTTAAACAGCAGACATTAGAAGATGTATTTATCCATTACACAGGAAGGCCCATACGGGAAGAAGAGGCAAAGAAAGTAAGCTTTTTGATCGGCGCAGGGGTGCCGCAGAAATGGGGCAGATAGAGCTGACGTTATGATTCGTTTACTTGCAGTGGTAGAAAGAGATTTGCGAAGATTTATCCGCAATCCCATAGTTGTGCTTTCAAGCATCCTGATGCCGATTCTCTACCTTGTAATCCTCGGCAACTCCTTCCAGGGTGAGTTAAAAAACCTGCCGCTCGCTGTAGTAAATATGGATAACGGCCCTTATGCAGCACGTGTAATCAGGCTCCTTCAGGCCATTGAATCCGGTCCCCGCAGAATACGGGTGTCAGAGGAAGTTGATCAGGGCAGGGCATTGGATGGTATTAAAGAGGGGAAGTATAAGGGCGCTCTTATACTACCTCCCGATTTCAGCAGGAATATCATTAAAAGAAAAGAAGGCGGGGTCGGTCTATTCCTCGATAATACAGAAACCATTGCGGCTGAAACTATAAGGTCTGCAATCGCTTCTGCCATGACCAGTATTGACGTCAAGTTCATACCGGTAAGAGAAAAGGGCGAGCAGGTAATTGTAAGAAATATCGAGTTATACAAAAAAGTTGACTATGACCAGAGTCTTATCCCCGGTGTTGTAATAATGGCTATTTTTCTTGGTACAATTACAACAGGGGCTTTCAACACGGTAATGGATAAATTCCTCGGCATTGAGGAAAGCTATCTTCTGACACCACTTACAAAACGGGATATTGTCATAGGTCTTGTTACGAGCGGTGTTATTAACACTACGGTTATTTCAACCCTCGTACTTTTCTTTAGCGCACTTATATCTGGAATCTATCTATGGAAAACCCTGTCACTTTATGCATTTCTTTCCATATTGCTTATAATTATCCTGACCACACTTGGCCTTCTCGGGATGATGTTCGTAATACTCGGACGGGCAAACCACCCGAGGATAGTGGGTGTACTAGC
>MHEI01000112.1:16862-16951 GCA_001805165.1 Nitrospirae bacterium RBG_16_43_11
GGTATTTTCAATGGTAAACCCGGAGACCTACTCTGTACATGCCTTAAAGGCGATCCTCTTCAAAGGTGTGAGTATCAGGGGAATAGAAA
>MHEI01000112.1:16986-17116 GCA_001805165.1 Nitrospirae bacterium RBG_16_43_11
ACACTGACGATTGCAACACTAACATACAAGCGGGAATTATAGAATCATGAAACGTATCCTAATAATTGTAATTTTGCTGGCAGGGTGGGCACTGCCCACCTTTCTGTCCAACGGCTGCAATCCCTCACTC
>MHEI01000113.1:0-233 GCA_001805165.1 Nitrospirae bacterium RBG_16_43_11
AAAGAGGAGGAATTACAAATGCCGAAACCGAAGCACCACATCGTTATCTGTACCAACACCCGTGCCCCCGGGCATCCAAAAGGTTCATGCGGAGAAAAAGGTGCACAGAATGTTGTAATGAAATTTGCTGAAGAGCTGGAGAAAAGGGGTTTATTTGGCAGCGTTGTTCTTAGCGGATCGACCTGTGTCGGTGTGTGCAGTGCAGGTCCGATAGTAATTGTTTATCCTGATGC
>MHEI01000113.1:368-633 GCA_001805165.1 Nitrospirae bacterium RBG_16_43_11
TGTACCTGTAATAGGTTGTAAATGTGCAGTTTGCAGTTCAGATGAACCCAGGAATAAGAGGACACGGTCATCAATACTTATAACTACTGGTGATAAATATATACTGGTTGACACTACGACGGATTTAAGATTCCAGGCTTTGGCAAACAGTATAGAAAGGGTAGATGCGGTCCTTTTTACACATGCTCATGCAGACCACATACATGGTATAGACGACCTTCGCAGCTTTAATCACATCCAGGGTAAGCCTATCCCATGTTACGGC
>MHEI01000113.1:681-4898 GCA_001805165.1 Nitrospirae bacterium RBG_16_43_11
AATGGTTCAGCCAGGAGTGATTGGATACCGAGGCTTGATATTAATATAATCAGCAGTGAATTTATTCTGTACGGACTTACGATAATGCCGTTAAAGATTTTTCATGGTGAAACAACCATATTCGGGTACAGGATAAATGATGTCGCTTACCTTACAGACTGCAGTGGAATACCTGATGACACAAAAGAATCACTGCAGGGGACTAAACTCCTTATTCTTGATGCAACACGTTATCAACCTCACCCCAAGCACTATGGACTTTCGCAGGCCATTGAAGTTATAGAGGAGCTAATGCCGGAGAGGGCGATACTGACACACCTTTCCCATACCTTTGAGCATAATAAAGTGAATAGTGAGCTTCCGTCAGGCATTGAACTGGCGTATGATGGGATGGAAATTAGTTACTAATAAAAAATCTCCCCTGACTTATATGACAGAAATACCTTCAGAATTCGATTCACCGACATACAGGGATGTCCTGTCCCAATTTGATGCAGCGGCAGAGTGGTTTTGCCTTGACCCTAATATCCGGAAGAGACTCAGGCTTCCACAGCGGGCGCTCTGTGTCACTATGCCCATAAGGATGGACAATGGAGATGTCCACGTATTCCAGGGCTTCAGGGGGCAGCACGATACCTCCCTTGGCCCTACCAAGGGAGGTATCCGCTATCATCCTGATGTAAATCTGGGTGAAGTGGCCGCGCTTGCAATGAACATGACATGGAAATGTTCGTTAGCCGGCTTACCTTACGGTGGCGCAAAGGGGGGCATACGGTGTAACCCTAAGAATATGTCACGCAGGGAACTGCAACGCCTCACAAGACGCTATACTGCCGAGATATTCCCCCTTATCGGTCCTGATCATGATATACCGGCCCCTGATGTGGGGACGGATGAGCATGTCATGGCATGGATAATGGACACATACAGCCAGCAAAGGGGATATGCAGTACCGGGTGTTGTTACAGGAAAACCTATCTGCATAGGCGGCTCTCTCGGGAGAGAGGAGGCAACGGGCAGGGGAGTCGTATATGTTGCTCTTGAGGCCATGAAGCATTTGGGAATAAAGATTGATGGGACTACGGCTGTTGTTCAGGGATTCGGTAACGTGGGTTCCATATCTGCACGCTTTCTGAGTGAAGCAGGTATAAAGGTGATCGGTGTGAGTGATTCCACATGTGGTATTTATAACAGCAATGGTTTGAATATACCGGATGTGATCGCCTATAAGAAGGCTAAACACACCCTTGATGGTTTTCCTGATGGTGAGATTATTACAAACGAAGAATTGCTTGAGTTGGAATGTACCGTTGTTATCCCCGCTGCGCTCTCAGGACAGATTAAGGAAGATAATGCCCATAGATTGAAATGCCGCATGGTCGTTGAAGGGGCGAATAACCCTACTACGAAAGAAGGAGACGGGATATTAAAAGACAGAGGAATATATGTCATCCCTGATATACTTGCAAATTCGGGAGGAGTTATCGTCTCTTATTTTGAGTGGGTTCAGGATTTACAAAAATATTTCTGGAAAGAGAAGGAGATAAATGAAAAGCTCCATGATATTATAATTACTGCATTTAACAGGGTTCTGAGATTCTCACTCTCCGAGAATATAGATATGAGGATGGCGTCCATGGCAATTGCCATCAGGAGACTCGCAGATGCACATTTGGCAAGAGGGCTGTATCCTTAGTTATGGAAATTTTTGTAGATGCTGATGCATGTCCGGTAAGGGATATAATCTACGGAGAGGCACATAAACGGGGGATTCACATTATCATGGTTGTGAGCATGGCACACAATATTTATGAGATGGCCGGCATGGATGTATTACGCGTGGATTCATCCTTCCAGGCAGTTGATATTGCAATAGTAAACAGGGCTTCCCCGCAAGACATAGTAGTGACATCTGATTTTGGTTTGGCATCCCTGGTTCTTGGTAATGGCGTAAGGGCACTGTCTCCCTCCGGCAGGATATATTCAGAGCAGAATATTGATTCACTTCTCGAAAAAAGACATGCTTCCGCACGACAACGGAGAGGCGGGGGACGTGTGAAAGGGCCGAAAGCGAGACGCAGAGAGGATGATGATAATTTCAGGAAAAATTTACTAAAATTGATGGAAGAGAAGATATGATAAACAATTCGTATCCTCCTGGCCCTAATGCTGTTGAATGGGTCAGTCGCGATAAGTCAGTCATCTCCCAGTCATACACCCGTGCGTATCCGTTAGTAGTAGAAAAGGGCGAGGGCGTCTATATAGAAGATGTAGACGGGAACAGATACCTCGATTTTACATCAGGTATAGCCACCACATCCACAGGCCATTGCCATCCTGCAGTCGTTGAGAAGATAATCAGCCAGTCAAAAAAGCTGATCCATATGTCCGGAACAGACTTCTATTACACATCCGAAATTAAATTGGCAGAAAAACTCGTGACGATTACTCCAGGCAAGCAACCCAAGAAGGTCTTTTTTACAAACTCCGGGACAGAATCCAACGAGGCTGCCATGAAGCTTGCCCGTTATCATACTAAAAGGCCCCTCTTTATTTCATTCATCGGCGGTTTCTATGGCAGGACTATGGGATCACTTTCCCTGTCAGCAAGCAAGGAGGTCCATAGACGCGGCTTTGCACCATTTGTGCCTGGTGTTTCGCATGTGCCGTATGCATACTGTTACAGATGTGCCTATGGTCTCAAGGCCGATGATTGTGATTTCTACTGCGTCAGGTGGATTAAAGAAGAGTTATTCAGGACAAAGGTTCCTCCGGAAGAGGTTGCGGCAATTTTTATTGAGCCCATACAGGGTGAGGGTGGGTACGTCTTTCCACCGGATGGTTATTTAAAGAAGATGGAGGAGCTGGCAAGGGAGTTTAATATACTCCTTGTTGCAGATGAAATCCAGACAGGGATGGGAAGGACAGGGAGGATGTTTGCCTGTGAGTATGACGGCGTCATTCCCGATATTATCACAATAGCAAAGGGGATAGCCTCTGGTTTGCCGCTCGGTGCTATGGTGGCATCATCCTCTGTGATGACATGGGTTCCCGGCTCGCATGCCAACACATTCGGAGGAAACCCTGTTGCCTGTGAGGCAGCGCTGACAACTATAGAGCTTCTTGAGAATAGTCTTATTGAGAACGCAGCAATAGTCGGCGCACACATCCTGTCAAAGCTGAAAGATATGCAAAACCGTCATCCTGTAATCGGAGATATCAGGGGCAAGGGGCTTATGATAGGTATAGAATTTGTTCGGGAGCGGGAAACAAAAGAGAGGGCTGTAAAGGAGAGGGAAAAGATAATTGCCGCATGTTTCCGGAAGGGGCTCCTAATCCTCGGCTGCGGCCAGAGCACGATAAGACTCATGCCGCCATTAATTTTAACTACTGAGGATGCAAACGCAGCGCTGGCTATTTTAGAAGACGCTATAGATGAGGTTGAGAGAGGCATCTGAACACTGCACTATAGGGCACTATAGGATAGTTATTTAGTTGACTTTACCTGTCGGGAGGGGTAACTTAAAGGATATAAAGTGATGACAGATAATTTATGATAGTAGAAATATCTATTGCGATAATTGCAGCATGTTCTGTACTTCTATTAATACGGTTATACATGCTTAGTATTCGGTTTGAGAATACACTCAGACGTTTTGAGGAATTTATGGCACGTATAGAAACTGACATAAGGCCTATACTCTATGAAACGAAGAATATCATGAGTGATATACGAAGTATTGCGGAAGTTGCAAAATCAGGGTCAAAAAAAATCGACTATATAATTGAACAGTTGGCTGTACCGTTTCAAACATTTGGCATGATTATCAAGGCTATAAGAGTTGGTATCAATACATTATTAAAGAGAGGAGGTGAACACTAATGGCATGTGAACATGGAAGAGGTGAAAACTTAATATTTTTACTGGTGGGAGGTCTTATTGGCGCTGGAATTGCCCTTCTGTATGCACCAAAGTCAGGTCGGGAGACAAGGGAAGATATACGGAAATTGGCGGCAAAAGGGGCCGAAATGATGCATGAGGAAAAAGAGGCAATAAAAGTAAGGTTATCCGGCTTGATGAATCAGATAAGCAACAAGACTGAAGAACTAATACGCGGCGGTGTGCACCTTGCCGATGATAAGAAGCATGAGATACTTGCGGCTATTCAGGCTGCCAAGAAAGCATACGATGAAGAGAGACGTAAACTTGAAGAGGA
>MHEI01000114.1 GCA_001805165.1 Nitrospirae bacterium RBG_16_43_11
GGCCATGGGGGTCTATTCGAGCTCACAATTCCTGGGCATTTTCATCGGCGGTACTACCGGCGGCTGGGTGTATGGACGTTATGGATTGGATGGTGTGTTCGTTTTCACAGCCCTGCTGGCGTTTGTCTGGTTTCTCGTCGCCGTCACCATGAAGAAACCCGGCTTCCGGACCAGTTGAGTAAGCTTCGTAACCCTTCAGTAAACCGGGGGTATCCTCTTTTTTAAAATCTTTATAAAGAAACTTATTTTTTGTGATAATTTCGTGAAACTTTCTCGGTAGTTTTGATTTTCAGTATAATTACAACAGGTAATATAAGGGCTGCAATCAGAATCAGCTTCATTATAAACGTATCAACAGAGATAAAAGAAGTCCCACCAACTACAAAAACAGAAATGAGCGCATAGACCTTTGTCTTCCGTGTCATGCTCCTCGTTTCATGCCACTGTTTGATAAGCGGGCCGAATGTTTTATTCCTCAGAAGCCAGTCATGAAGTTTTTTCGAAGATTTTGCAAAACATGCAAGGGCCAGCAGCAGGAACGGAGTAGTAGGCAGCACTGGAAGGACTATGCCAAGTACAGCCAGACCAACGAAGAAAAGTCCCAAACTTATGAGTAGTAGTCTATACATCGCGCTATAAACCTTATTCCCGACATCAGAGACGCTTCAGCAAATGATGTCATAATCATATTTTTCATGATAAATTCCTGAGATGATGATATCGCAGCCGGTGTGAATGACGACAATTAACGTCCTTGCAGAGAAGATCAACACGCACGATATACATTGGACTATACCATGAAGAGTCATCCTCATCAATAAGGCAGGACGAGATATGTTACAATACAATTCATAATAAAAGCATTGTCGGGTAATGCCGCGGTTTTTTAGAACTCTGTGAGGTAGTTACAAGGATATATGTATTATGTTTATCTTCTAGAATGCCGTGATGGCACGATCTATACCGGAATAACGACTAATGTTGATCGGAGATTCCAGGAACACTTGAATGGCAACGGCGGACATTATACAAGTTCAAGAAAGGTTGTAAAACTTCTCTACACAGAAATACAAAAGGACAGGAGCCATGCCCTCAAACGTGAGGCCGAGATTAAGGGATGGCGGCGCAAGAAAAAACTGGATATGGTACTGGGAGCTATCAATGCAAAATAGAAATATAATTACAAGTTCCCAAAATAGTCATATTAAGTTATTACGCAATCTGTCTCTCAAGAAATATCGGCAACAAACAAATAAGTTTGCGGTTGAAAACCTTGCTATTATCTATGATGCATTAAGAAGCGGCCATGATTTTCAGGAATTATTTGTCACCCGGGATTTTATTGAACGCCATCAGGATAAATTTGAATATTTGCAGAAGACCTCTCAAACAGATGGGTATTACATGATTGATGAAGCCTTGAATAAGTCTTATTCTCAGCTGGATACTCCGTCAGGCATTACAGCCATTTATCCGGTAAGGCCTGCATCTTTCGAAGAGGGGAAATCTGTTGTCTATTTAAATGGGGTTAAAGATCCCGGAAATATTGGAACCATCATGCGCACTGCTTTGGCTTTTAATGTCCCTAATATCGTACTGGATTCAACATGTGTTGATATTTATAATTTCAAATCAATCAACGCTGCCAGGGATTCGATATTCAAATTGAATATAACTGAGGATGAAAGCGGCACATGGTTAAAACAGATGAAAGGGATTTTGCCTATTTATGCTGCGAATTCAAACGAGGGTGTCAGCTTATCTGAAATCAAGGGTCCTGAAATATTCTGTCTGGTTTTAGGAGGAGAGAGTCATGGCATCAGTAGAGAAATCATGGAACTATCAGATAAAATTATACGCATAACAATCTCCAGACAAATCGAATCGTTAAATGTATCTTGTGCGGCGGCCGTTATACTTTATAAGTTAAGCGGATACAATTGAAATCCTGAAACGGGTTCAGGATGACAGGAACATGATACCCCCGTTCACCGAGGCCTTACAAATTACTCATGCTATACGGTCCTTTTATAAAATTGCTGATCGCAGGATGCCGGGGATGAATAACTCAACTGAGGAGCTTTACCGGCACAATATGGGCACAGCCGGTGTTTTTGATGATAGAATGGATGAAGTTGGAGGCACATAACTCTTTGATTTTAAAGGCTGGTGCGAGAGGGGGGAGTTGAACCCCAACGGTTGCCCGCTGGATCCTAAGTCCAGTGCGTCTGCCAGTTCCGCCACTCTCGCGCTATTGTGCTGAAAAACGACCATCTGCGGCGTCAGGGAAGTAAATTTGAACCTCAACGTACAACACAGTACGCCTCGGCTCAAATTTACTTCCCTTCCTTGCATATGGTCATTTTTGAGCACAATAGTAATGCACTGGCTATACATTTTTTAGCACAATCGTGTTCATTAAGCTCATCATCCTTGCACCTGGACCTTTTTGAACACAATCGCAGTGCCTGCTCATTTTTGAGCACATTCGCATTACCAGGTCACTGTAAGCAATATCGCGATAGGCGGGACATTCTTGTCCCGCATCCTTAAAGGATTCAGATGTCACATAGAATTAAAGTTTCCAAGCTAATTTACTTGAATATAGCGGGGGTTGTCAAGTATAATGCCATCCATGCCAGACATGAATATAATTATCACCCTGCTGATAATGCTCTTTGCTATTATCCTGTTTTCTATCGAAATAGTTCCTGTAGACATCGTATCTGTCCTTGTTGTCCTTGCCCTCATATTTTTCAAATTGCTGTCACCTGACCAGGCATTTCTTGGATTCAGCAATACGGCCCTCGTTATGATAGGAAGCGTGCTCATCATGACTACCGCCCTCGTTAAAAGCGGTGTTGCGGATAAAATAGCACATTACATCCTGAGGTTGTCCGGACATAGTCCAATACGCCTTCTCTGTATATTTCTCATTACTGTCGGGATTATCTCATCATTTATAAATAATGTGGCAGCAACCGCTATCCTTCTCCCGGCTGCAGTCAGTATAGCACGGGCATCAAAGATCAACCCGTCCAAGCTCCTGATGCCGTTATCCTTCGGGTCAATGCTCGGCGGGACATGCACCCTTATCGGCACGTCAACAAATATTGCAGTATCAGAGGCATTGCCGACTTACAATCTGCCGCCTTTCTCACTGTTTGAATTCACCCCTCTCGGATTGATTATTTTTTCTGGTGGAATCCTTTTTTTTATAACTATTGGATACTTTCTCCTCCCTGCCAGAGAAAAGGAAGAGGTCATGGAAGATTATGGTATCAGGGAATACCTGTCGGAACTCAAGATAATGCCATCTTCACCGCTTGTTGGTACAAAGATATCTGAAGGGGTTTTTGGAAATATGCAGGACCTTTCAATAGTAGGTATTTACCGTAACGGAAACAACATATATATCCCGGGAGATCATTTTACTATCGAGGCCGGAGATTCCCTCATCGTAGTCGGTGGTATAGATAAGCTGGCAAAAGCAGGCCAGACAGAGGGAGTAGAAATAAAATCAGGGTATAAACGAAGTGACAAAGATCTGGAACCAGGTGATGTGCGTATGGCTGAAGCAGTAATTACACCGGATTCAGTGCTTGAAGGCAAGACTTTGAAAGATGTTAATTTCAGACATACCTACGGACTATCGGCAATTGCACTGTACCGGCATGGCATATGCCTGCGGGATAAGGTCGGACGTATTCCACTGCGTGTTGGAGATGTCCTGCTGCTGCAGGGTGAAATAGATCGAATTGATGCACTTGGAGACTTATTAAGACTCATTATAATCGGGGATGTTACTCCTGAACGTTTCAGGACAAAGAAGGCGGGGATTGCAGCCATCATCTTCCTTGCCAGTATTATTGCAGGGGTAGCCGGCATAACCACCATATCAGTATCCTTCCTGACCGGTGCTGTATTGATGGTCATTAGTAAATGTCTTTATCCAGAGGAGGTGTACAAATCTGTTAACTGGCACCTACTCATTTTAATAGGCGGGATGATATCCCTTGGTATTGCAGTTCAACAGACCGGCACAGCAGATTTCCTTGCAGACCTTATCACCAATACAACAGCAGGCTACGGTAATTATGCCTTATTAGGCGGTTTTTTTATCCTTACAGTATTACTTACACAACCTATGTCGAACGTGGCGGCGGCCCTTCTTGTCCTGCCTATTGCTATTCATACAGCGCAGAATCTCGGGGTAAATCCAATGACATTTGCCATGACTATAACAATTGCTGCATCGTGTTCATTTATAACACCCCTTGAACCGGCATCTGTCCTTGTTTATGGCCCCGGAAGATACCGCTTCGTGGATTTCATCCGGGTAGGTCTTCCTCTTACTATTGTGGTATTTATCATTTCACTGATCATGATACCTGTCTTCTGGCCGCTGTAGTTAAAACGAAACAAAGGATGCATTTAAGGAATTTATTATAAAATGTTATTGACAAACAGGGCTCTCTTTGATACACCCTTAACTTAAAGGTAAAGGAGACATATGCATATAAATAAATTATTAAGCATTATCACGCTGACAGGTATTCTGGTTATCAACACATCTTCCAATAGCTTCAGCCAGTCTTCACAAACAGATGTGAAAAACCGGTTACAGGATGAACATACGTCAGATTATACGATCATAAAAGGTGATACACTATGGGATATATCAGAGGAATTTCTTAAGGACCCGTTCCTTTGGCCCAATTTATGGGAGAACAATAGCTATATCAGTAACCCTGACCTTATTTTCCCCGGCAATAAATTGTCCATTCCATCTACTATCCGCTCCAAACCAGATACTGATAAAGGAGATGTGCCTGTTCCCGCGGATGAAGCAATATACCCTGACCAGGCTGCAATGCCTACCACTGAAGAATCTTCTCCTGTATCAGCACCTTTGCCTACATCTAAACCCGAAAGATCCCCTGTCCCCGCATCGCCTCCTGTTGTACAACCGGCCATATCATCAGACACAATCGAGGCCAGCGGCTATATCATAAACAAGA
>MHEI01000115.1:0-1088 GCA_001805165.1 Nitrospirae bacterium RBG_16_43_11
CACTGCAATTATCTTCCTATTACTGGAACTGGGTAAAATACGACCATAATATAGGTGGTGAAATAAATAGTTTCTCTCCTCTTATCATTAAGATGGCACTGGATGAAGATTCAAACCTCAAAGAAGAGAGCTGGATAGTCAGCGCTAAATTTCTGCAATTCCCATCAGGGCAATGGAAGTATTATATCGGACTTACTACTTATAACACACATTCGATATGGTCAAATCCTTTAGATCCTGCTACTGCTGACAGACCGTTCCCGCTGGCCTGGGATTCAGATATCAGCTCAGCAAGAGATACTATAGAAATGCAGCACGATTTCTATGTTGGTGAGAATAATACCGTAACAGCAGGAATTCAGTACACACGGGAGTGGCTTGGCAAGGAAGAATCCAACAACTTTGACACCCTTGGCACAGGTCCGTCAGTAACACAACCTGACATAAGAGTGGACAGGTCATCAAGGGCAATTTATCTGCAGGACCTTTTTAAGGTCAGGGAACTCCTGTCTCTTGCAGCAGGGGTCCGTTATGAAGACGGCCCTGGATTTGATAATGAGTTAATACCCGGAATCTCTGCACTTTTCATCGTGCCGGAGACGGAAATAGGGTTCAGGTTATCTTATGGCCAGGGCATCCGTGCAGCAGCGCTTGATGAACTCTATCATCCTGTAGCAGGAAATGCTAACCTGAAACCTGAAAAGAGTAAAAGTTCTGAGGCGGGTATAAGATTACCGGTTCTTAATCAGAGATTATGGGCTGAAGCAACATTCTTTATACTTCAACTGGAGAATTTAATAGACACAGATTATAATCAGATACCTCCGGTCTTGTCAAATATCGGTAAGGCAGAAATAAGGGGCGCTGAGGTAGGACTGCAGTTTACCATTACAGATAAATTATCCGGTAATGTAGGATACACCAGGCTTTCAACTGAAAATAAAGAGACTGGAGAACACCTCCCTCTCAGACCTGATTACAAATGGATAGTAGATTTAATATACAAATCAGAAGAGAGGTTAACGCTGTCAGTGAATGCTGAAATTACCGGAAAGTCCTTTGAACCATCCTTAAGAGGCATTGAAGTA
>MHEI01000115.1:1105-1359 GCA_001805165.1 Nitrospirae bacterium RBG_16_43_11
ACCTCTTGATGACATAGTTGCCGGCCACAATGTAGTAAACATGGCCGCAACCTATAATATCATCAAGGGAAACCCGGTACTTGGCAATCTCGATTTTACGCTAAAGCTGAACAACATCCTTAATACAGAATATGCAGAGATACCAGGCTTTGCAGGTGATGGCTTTACATTTCTGGCGGGCATTAGATCCACCTATTAATATGACAAATATCATACTATGTTATTAACAAATATAGTATGATAAATATAGTAAA
>MHEI01000115.1:1365-11793 GCA_001805165.1 Nitrospirae bacterium RBG_16_43_11
TTATATAATATCAGGAGGTAATTAAACATGGTAGCAACAGAGGCATTAAAGAAGGACCACAGACTGATCGAGAGGATGCTTGATCTATTACAAAACCTGGCAAAAAAGTTTGATCAGGGCGGTGATGTACCTGCAGATTCCATGAAAAACATCTCGGGCTTCATCAAGACTTTTGCAGATAATTATCATCATGGAAAAGAGGAGGAACTTCTCTTCAAGGCCATGGAAGAGAGGGGATTTCCGAGGGAAGGAGGACCAATCGGTGTAATGCTGATTGAACATGATGAAGGGCGGGGTTATACAAGGGCCTTAGCTGAGAGTATTGAGAAATATGCTGCAGGAGATAATACCGCAAAGAAGGCAATTGCTGAGAATGCACGTAATTATTCAAATCTTATGTCGCAGCATATTCCAAAAGAAGACGGTATACTTTATATGATGGCTGATAACGTCCTGCCGGAGCCCTTTCAGGAAGAACTTTTAAAGAAATTTGAGGTCGTTGAAAAGGAAAAACTCGGAGAAGGTGGATGGCAGAGTTATGCGGATATTGTAGATCAACTTGCTAAGGAGATAGCTTAGGGAGAGGGGATTGTTAGTTACGGACTAAGTAAGACGTAAGCCGAATTTTGTTCTTCTATCCGGTTACCCTGACAAAAGCGATGATCATTCCTCTGAGACCCCGATCACTCGAGGCCTTAAGCGACCTAACCCGGAGACTCGGACGGGCAGCCCTCAAACGTCCCCCTATTTGGTCTTGCTCCTGGTGGGGTTTACCGTGCCTCCATTGTCACCAACGGAGCGGTGAGCTCTTACCTCACCGTTTCACCCTTGCCTGATATGATAACATTATTCATGCCATCATCCATCGGCGGTCTGTTCTCTGTGGCACTTTCCTTAGGGTCACCCCCACTGGACGTTATCCAGCACCATGCCCTGAGGAGTTCGGACTTTCCTCCCTATCCTCGAAACGGGATAGAGCGATCATCTGTCTTACTTAGTCCGTGAATAAAAAAGGGACAGTATATGCTCAATAATAAAATACCTGAATTGGGATGTCAAGACACTACGTTTTGTGGTTGCCAATAAAGTATCCTCTTACAATTAAGGCAGTAGATTATCTTTTCATTCTTTTTTATTTCAGAAAAGACCTGGGGAGGTATCCGCATGTGGCAGCCAAGACAGTGTTCGCCCTGCACACTCACCACAGCTAATCCCTTTTTAGCGGTCATCAAACGGTTATACTCTGCGAGGAGTTTTGAATCCATTTGCATAACAATGCCGGATTTATGAGATTCCAGATCTTTAAGCATCTCATTAAGCTGGTTATAATCCTTCTCAACTATTTCCTTCTCCTTCATAAAACTCTTTTCGTCTTCTTTAACTACCTGCTCTTTCTCTGTCCGTTTAACTTTTAATTCATCCAACTTCTCAAGAAGTATTAATATCTTTTCTTCTAAATCTGACTTCTCCTGTTCGATTGTTGTAATCTCTTTTAATAGTGCATGGTATTCTTTGTTTGTCTTGATCTCAGGGATTTTCTCTTTCAGTTTCGTTATCCTGGCTTCAGTATCCTTGAGAGTACTTTCAAAGGTCTTACGTTCCTTAATCGCATCATCATAAACCCGGGTTGCTTCTGCCAAGTCCTGTTGTGATTTATCGAGGCTGGCCCTTAATGATTTAATAATCTCCGGCAGGTTCTTTTGCTTCTCTACTATCTCTGCGATACTAACGTCTTTTTCCTGAATCTGAATAAGGATTAGCAACTGATCATTGTGTATAAAATCCATAAATGAATTTGAAATTATATAATACCCAATTCGGACTTCAGAATCCTTAAACCATGTTATACATGGTGGGCCCACCAGGACTCGAACCTGGGACCAACCGGTTATGAGCCGGTAGCTCTACCAACTGAGCTATGGGCCCTGCTGTACTACTCTATGAAGCTCTTAAGACGCTTACTGCGACTGGGGTGTCTGAGCTTTCTTAAAGCCTTTGCTTCGATCTGACGTATCCTCTCACGGGTAACATCAAAACTCTGCCCAACCTCTTCAAGTGTATGATCGGTGACCTCACCGATTCCAAAACGCATTCTCAAGACCTTCTCTTCCCTTGGAGTCAGGGTTTGTAATACAGAGTCAATCTGTCCATGTAAGTTTGCCTTAACCGCAGCCTCCAGTGGAGATACTACCTTCTTGTCCTCAATGAAATCACCAAGATGGCTATCCTCTTCCTCGCCTACCGGGGTCTCCAGTGAAATTGGTTCCTTTGCAATCTTTAAAACCTTCCTGACTTTGTCCACGGGGAGTTTCATCTCAGCCGCAATCTCTTCAGGGGTTGGTTCTCTACCGATCTCCTGAACAAGCTGCCGCGAAGTCCGGATAAGTTTATTGATTGTCTCAATCATATGAACAGGTATTCTGATCGTACGCGCCTGATCAGCAATAGCCCTTGTAATCGCCTGCCGTATCCACCAGGTAGCATAGGTACTGAACTTATAACCACGTCTGTATTCAAATTTATCTACAGCCTTCATCAGACCTATGTTCCCTTCCTGGATAAGATCAAGGAACTGAAGGCCGCGATTAGTATATTTCTTTGCAATACTCACAACTAAACGGAGATTTGCCTCAATAAGCTCACTTTTGGCAATCCGGCTCCTTAGCTCTGCCATCTCTAAGGCTCTTACAGACTCCTTGAATTCCTGCAAAGGTATAACAACATCATATTCACTCTTTCTCAGAGATTCTATTGCAGCAGAATAGGTTCTTTCTAAACTCAATATCTCTTCTTCCCGCTTATTGATCTTCTCCGAGAGTCTCTTTAACTTGACCTTGTTCCCCTGAATCTTACCAAATATTACAGGCAATTCATCAGCCTTGCACTTCATCTTTCTGCTGCATACCTGTACTTCGTTATCCTTCCGGTGTATTTCCTTATTATGTTCTTTTAAACTATCAACTACTGCATCAATAAATTTAGCATTGAGATTGAGCGAAACCATAACCTCAATCAACTTAGCCTTGATAGTTAATATCTTTGCCTTTATCCTCTGCTGCTCTTTCTCCTTCAATGGACCGGCCTTTAGTTTCTTCTGATGATTCTTGAAATCTCTATATGTTCTCTTAATCCGTTCGATAACAGACAAGGTCTTTTGCTTTAACTCCTCAATGTCCTGCTCTACTATCTCTTCAAACTCCACATCTTCTTCTTCATAAGTAGACACAAACTCATGAAGTGTAATCTTCCCGGCCTTGAGTTTATCTCCGTACGAGATGACCTGGTTTATAGTGAATGGCATTGCAAATACAATAGACTCAATCTCCTTTTTCCCCTCTTCTATCCTTTTTGCAATCTCGATCTCACCTTCACGGCTAAGAAGTGACACATCTCCCATTTCTTTTAAGTACAACCTTACAGGATCATCTAACCTTGCTATAGCGATCCCTAATTCTCTCTCTTCCTTCTCTTCTTCCTCAACTTCCTCTTCAGCAGCAACCTTTTGATAGTTTTCTTCCTCTATTTGATCAACTATATCAATTTCCATTTCTCCAAACATTATCATTATGCTGTCCATTTCATCAGAGGAGACAAAATCTTCCGGAAGGGCATTATTGAGCTCATCATATGTAAGATAGCCCTTCTCCTTACCAACAGAAATGAGATGCTGAACTTCTGCTATTTTCTCATCTTTTGCCATGTCTTTTCTTAATTCCTCCCTTTAAATTAGTTAAAACTGAGAATTGCACTGTATCTTTTCAGTATTAACTAGTTGTTTTCATATAAAAAACGCCTCTTCTGAAGTATTTGCTGTTTTTCCAGAAGAAGACTTTTCAGACTGTCAATAATTCCATTACGCTCTGCAACACCTATCTCTTTTTCTATACGTTTTAGTTCCTTCTCAAGTCTGTTGCGCTGCAAAACCCTTGCACAATCAATTAATGTCTTCTCAGGTGAATCAACATATAAATCATTAACTGCTAATCTTGAAATAATGTCCTTAACTGCACCATCACACGTCAAATCATTAATAATATCATGCAGTTCTTTCTCTGTGTTTAAGAGATACCTGCCGGCCTCACGAAACCGTGGATCATCGAAATCCTCTTCCGTTAGTATCCCAAATGCAATCTTCCTGAGATTAAAATCCTTCAGGATTAGTGAAAGGACTATTTCTTCAACGCCTGGCTTATTTTTAGTCCTCGCTGCCTCTTTTGCAGAATCACCTTCCTGAACAACACGTGAGCTACCTGTGCCCCTGTTTTTTCTCACCATCTCAGACATTACGACATCTTCTGATATCCCGATCTCTTTTGCTACCCGTTTTAAGTAATAATCCTGCTCGATCCTGTTATTGATTTTTCTTATAAGGGTTAGGCATTCTTCTGCTACCCTGACTCTTGCATCAATAGAATCACGTTGATTCAGATTTGACCAATTTTCAATGATCCTATCAAGTTCAAACTCAATAATACCTTTAGCCCCCTTAAATAATTCAACAAAAGATACCTTGCCATATTTCCTTATATAACTATCCGGGTCTTCTCCTGCCGGAAGGAGTAAAACTTTAGCATTGATCTCACTATTAAGGAAAAGATCAACCGACCGTCTCGCAGCATTTATGCCTGCAGTATCCGAATCGAATGTTAATATAACCTCCTTGGTAAACCTGCTCAAACTCCTCAAGTGATTTACAGTAAGGGCAGTTCCAAGTGTTCCCACAACATTTTGTATGCCAGACTGATGAGCCACAATAACATCCATATATCCTTCAACAATTATAGCACAGCCTGATTCTCTAATATAGTTATGTGCAAGATATAGGCCATACAGAAGATGTCTTTTGCTGAATACAGGTGTTTCCGGAGAATTTACATACTTTGGAGTTGTATCATCTAATACCCTGCCTCCAAATCCCACTATCGTCTTCTGAGTGTCGTATATGGGAAACATGATCCGACCACGAAACCTGTCATAATATCCTGAACCTTTCCCCTTTGGGATTATAATACCTGACTCTACCAGAACTTCCGGTTCTATCCCACTCTTGCTTAGGTATTCATACACCTTATCCCATGAGCTTAAAGAATAGCCTATATGAAACCTTTCTATAGTCTCTGACGAGAGACCACGTTCTGACAAATAGGCCCGAGCAGGCTCTCCCTCTTTAGTTTTAATCAGGGTATTATGATAATATTCTGCTGCTAATTTATTGACTTCGTAAATCCCTTTTTTCTTTTTATCCCTTCCTGTATTATTACTACTATCACTATCTGCAATACTGATTCCAGCATCATCAGCCAGCTTTTTAACAGTATCTACAAATGGCCTATTCTCGAACTTCATCAAAAAAGTAATAACATTTCCCCCTGTACCACATCCAAAGCAATGGAAAAGCTGTTTTGATGTACTGACTGTAAAAGATGGAGTCTTTTCTGAATGAAAAGGGCAGAGACCTACATAGTTCTGCCCTGATTTCTTGAGAGAAAGATGCCTGGAAATTACCTCTACGATATCCTGACTTCCTCTTATCCTGTCTATTAAATCTTCAGGAATATACCCATCCAAGGGGAGATTCCCCCTATTAATTAGCCTGTGCCTCCATAAGTTCTTTGACAATTGAACTTACCTTTGTACCTTCAGCCCGTCCTTTTATCCGGGGCATTAATGCCTTCATAACCTTTCCCATATCCTTAGCTGATGTCGCCCCTACTTCCTTAATAACAGACTTAACTTCATTAACAAGCTCTTCCTCTGTAAGTGGCTGAGGCAAATACGCCTGCATAATTTCTATTTCATTACTCTCTTTTTGAACCAAATCAGTTCTTCCACCTTTACTAAATTGCTCTACAGACTCTCTTCTCTGTTTTATGCCGGACATTATTACTTCTATTATCTCATCATCCGATAGAGGAGCTTTTTTTTCTATCTCCCTATATTTTATAGAAGACTTTAACAACCTGATTACAGAGGTTTTAATACTATTCCTGCTTTTTAATGATTCCTTTAAATCTTCTGAGAATCTATCGAGTAATGTCATATGCTTAGACCTTTTGTCTTTTAGCCGCCTTCTTCTTAGCAGCTAATGACTTACGCTTACGCCGTACACTCGGTTTTTCATAGTGCTCCCTTTTTCTCATTTCAGAGAGTATCCCTGACTTTTCACACTGTTTTTTAAACCGGCGGAGGACGCTTTCAAAGGATTCATTGTCCTTTACCTTTACTCCCAACATATCTTTTCCACCCCCTTACCCTAACGTATTATATTTTATTGTATAATTTAGCAAAAATATTGGATTGTTAAATATAGCAGACGGTAATTGTACGTGTCAAGCATTCTTTTCTCCAAACATGTTGCTTTTTAATAAGATTCGTGCAACAATATCCCAATTATGGAGCATACACTTCTCCTTAATGCTACTTATGAGCCACTGAAAGTCATCCCATGGAAAAGGGCAATCACCCTCCTCTTCCAGGGAAAGGTTGAGGTACTGGAAGTCCACGACCGTGAAATTCGAGGTGTCTCTCTCAGGTTCCCCTTACCTTCTGTTCTAAGACTCCTGAAACTTGTAAAAGCAAGGGACTTACATAAGGTAAAATTTTCTCGTGCCAACATTTTTGCCAGGGATAACCATACATGTCAATATTGTGGCGAAAAGTTCGATGTCAGGGAATTGACATTTGATCACATTAAGCCTGTGGCAAAAGGTGGCAGGAAGAGTTGGGAGAATATCGTAACTGCCTGCTGGAGGTGTAATAATAAAAAGAGCGGCCATACCCCTGCAGAGAGCGGGATGCGCCTGATAAAGGCACCAACTGAACCCAAGTGGCTCGCTCATGTAACGATCACTATAGGTATAAGGAATACGCCTGATAGCTGGCGGGATTATTTATACTGGAATACAGAGTTGGATCATTGAGTATATTCACGGCCTGAATACATCAATAATTTTCTCAAGGTCCGGTTTATTTGTCCCCTTATTCTTAATCTTTATCGCAGTTAACATGTCCACATAGGATGGTCTTTTCTCCTGGTAGAACAGCCCTATTGGAACTTCAGCGCTTTCTCTGCCCATCGTCAAAGCCAGGGACATTGCTTTAACCTTGTCACCCTTATCTGTATGAATATCATCTATATTTTTTAAGAGTGGCTTATAATATTCAAAGGTATCTAACTTATTGAATGTAGGACATGGAGAGATTACATTAATAAATGCAAATCCCTTGTGATTCATAGCCTGTCCAATCAAATCCGCTGTCAGCTTTGTGTTCGATGAAAAACTTTGCGCAACAAAAGTTGCACCATAAACAAGGGCATAGGCAATAGGGTTTAATGGAACATCCGGTGAACCATGCGGTGTTGTCGTAGTAACCATACCTCCCCTGCTTGTAGGTGAGGCCTGCCCCTTTGTTAACCCGTATATTGAATTATCCATTACTATGAGTGTCAGGTCTATGTTCTTTCTTGCCACATGAGGCAGGTGACCACCACCAATGCTGAAATGATCTCCATCGCCACCAACTACGATAACCCTCAATTCAGGCCTCGCCAGCTTAATCCCCGTTGCTATTGGAATAGACCTGCCGTGACAGGTATGCATACCAAAAGTAGTAACAAAATAGGGAAGCCTGCTTGAGCATCCTATGCCTGAGACAAGAACAGTGTCTACAGGAGAAACATTATTTACACTTAAAGCAGTTGTCAGTGAAGCAAGGACACCATAGTCACCACAGCCTGCACACCATATCGGAGGAATGTCTGACCGGTAATCTTTCGGTTTAAGTTGCTGGATCGCTTCCATCTTATATGACCTCCTTGATTTTAGACTCTATCTGGTCAGGGGTAAACGACTCACCCCCATAAATATTATATCTGATCAGGTTGATACCTGCATGAGCCGTGATGAGTTCAGCAAATTGTCCCTGATAATTCACCTCTGGAATAAGTACCTTCTTTACTGTAGAAGCAAATCTCCTGATAGCCTTCACAGGAACAGGGAATACCAGCTTTGGATAGAGGGCACTTACACTGAGCCCCGCAACCCTGCATCTTTTAACAGCCTCTCTTACGGAACACTGGGTAAGCCCCCAGCTTATAATACCGACATCTGCACTTCCATTACCATCCCATTCGGAAGCAGAATATTCATCCTCGATATTTGCTATCTTTTTGAACCGTTTTTCAGTCATCCTCGTATGATACTCATCTGAATATTTTGGCGCTGCCGTCTCACTATGTTCAAGTCCTGTGGCAATATAGCGTCCACCTGACTGTCCTGGCAGTGACATGGGCGATATGCCGCTATCAGTCACCTCATAGCGCTGATACCCTCCATTACCGGAATATATCTCCCTGTTTACAATGTTTATCTTAGAAATATCCGGCCTGCTTATCTTCTCTGTCCTGAATGCAAGCGAACCATCACTCAGTATAATCACAGGCATCTGATATTTTTCAGCAAGATTAAATGCATCAATGGTGAGATAAAAACAATCCTCAATAGTAGCTGCTGCAAGAACTATTCGGGGAAAATCACCATGACCTCCTCTGGCAGCGAGGAATAGGTCGGACTGTTCACTCTTTGTTGGTAATCCGGTTGAAGGTCCACCCCTCTGGACATCAGCTATAACAATAGGCAGCTCTGCCATACTTGCAAAACCGAGCAATTCAGTCATCAAGTCCAATCCCGGGCCTGATGTCCCTGTCATAGCCTTAGCTCCGGCGTAGGATGCTCCTATAACATGGCCGAGGGATGCAATCTCATCCTCTGCCTGCACAACCACTCCATTAGCCTTAGGTAAGTACTTCGCCAGCCAGTTGGCAATTTCTGTCGCTGGAGTAATAGGATAACATGAGAAAAAACTACACCCGGCAACAAGGGCGCCGAGACCAATTGCCTCATTCCCTGAAAGTATAATTGAATCTTGCCCTGATTTTTGAGGCTGCACATAAAAAACATCTGTCTTTTTTATATTTGACCGAACATATTCCGCTCCTGAATCAAGGGCCTTTATATTCACATTTACGACATCTTCGCCCTTCCTTTTGAACTTGTTACTTACAAGCTCTTTCAGGCTTTCCATCGGAAACGAAAAAAGCTCAACCACTGCACCAAGGGCAACCATATTCTTGGAAATGGGACTGCCCAGGTCAACCTTGCTTATTCTGGTCATAGGAATCTGATATTGGATAACCCCTTCAATTGGCTCAGGTTCAATATCCCCACCAGGCCCGTCATAGACAAGTACAGTGCCAGGCCGCAATTGACCCTTATTAACCTCATATGCCTCTTTGTTGAATGCAACAAATATATTGAAGGTATCACCGTGAGAGAGTATCTTTTCTGCAGAGACACGGAACTGATACATGGCATAACCGCCTTTTATCTCAGCCGGAAATGTCTTGGACGTAAGCACCTCAAGACCTGCCCGCGCAGATGACCGTGCAAGCATGTCGCCTGTACTAATAACTCCCTCACCACCCTCTCCACCAATCCTTACAACTATATCTTTTGCCAAATTGCTTACCTCCCACTCAATATAGGTTATGAAACCTTCTTCAACCGCCGTCTCCGATTCTCTTTTAAAACAACCGCCGGATGTATTCTATTTTCTATTATAGTGTCATCAATTATTGTTCCACAAGTAATACACCGCCAGCCATAAAAATAATACGTGCTGGATTCACCCATATCTAAAAACTTCTCATACATCATAAGGCCATCACATTTTGGACACTTCATTTTAATCACCATTCCTTTCTCCCTGCTTACTTAAGAGATAAAGCAAATGGTGTGCTAAACTAAATTACCTTTACAATTCAAATAGTTATGAAGTATCAAGGGTGCCCCGATGTGTTTCATATTGAAACATAAATTGTATCTATTACCCCTTTTTAGTATACAGACACAAGAAACATCACATATTGATGATATGTTTCAAATTAACACCATGTGTTTCATTTATGAACAACTTGACTGTCCTCTTCGATACCGTACTCCTTGAGTTTTCTCCATAGAGTTGTCCTGCTTATTCCTAAAGATCTTGCTGCTTCAGCATACTTCCATCCTGTCTTCTCGAGCATCCTGAGGATCCATTCTTTTTCAACATTATCGAGAGAGGACGTAACCACATCTGGAATATCCATTCGCTCCCCTTCGCGAAGAAGTTCCCTCGGAAGGTGTTCCGGTAAGATAGTATTGTCTTTACTGCAGATGAAAGCATGTTCGATAATATTCCTGAGCTCACGAATGTTACCGGGATAAAAATAATTCAGCAGGACATTCATCGCCTGCGGGGCTATATTGTCAATCGTCTTACCCATCTCTTTATTTAATTTTTCTATAAAGTGCTTAATAAGAATAGGTATATCTTCTCTGCGTTCCCTCAATGGGGGTAAAGTAATGGGGAATACACTAATCCTGTAAT
>MHEI01000116.1:0-1275 GCA_001805165.1 Nitrospirae bacterium RBG_16_43_11
GGACTATACAGGGAAAATGAAAATCCCCCTCCCCTTGATATTGTCCCCCTCTTTGAAACTATAGATGATCTGAGAAGGTCAGGAGAAATAATGGACAACCTGTTCTCACTTCCCGTCTACAGAAAATATCTTGATCTCCGTGGTGGTTTGCAGGAGATAATGCTCGGTTACTCGGACAGCAGTAAAGACGGCGGGATACTGACATCGAGCTGGGAGCTTTACAATGCCCAGAAGATGCTGCGGGATATAGCTCAAAGACATGGTATACGCCTCAGGTTATTCCATGGCAGGGGCGGAACCGTTGGCAGAGGAGGCGGTCCTACGCACAAGGCTATACTCGCTCAGCCTCCCGGCACAATTCAGGGCAATATAAAGATCACAGAGCAGGGTGAGGTAATCTCATCAAAGTACGCAAACCAGGGTACAGCACTGCATAATCTTGAGCTTATTGTTGCAGGGGTAATTGAAGCAAGCACGCCGGCTTTTCATGACGAGATAAACACGCTGGATAAAAAGTATACCCCTGTCTTTGATGAGCTATCAGAGTTATCATACAGACTCTACAGGGAGTTAATAGATGACCCTGACTTTTATACCTACTTTACATATGCTACGCCCATAACAGAGATAGGGCTCGCAAAGATAGGGTCAAGGCCTGAGAGGAGGAGAGATAGCTGGCGTATAGAAGACCTGAGGGCAATACCCTGGATATTCAGCTGGACACAGAGCAGGCATATGCTCCCGGCGTGGTATCCTGTCGGTACTACCTTCAAGAGGTTTATCGCCCGGGATCCTGTCTCTAACACAAATGTCTTACAAGAGATGTACAGGCGGTGGCCATTTTTCGAAAACATCCTCGACAATATTCAGATGACTATGTCAAAGGCTGACATGAACATTGCCCACCTCTACTCCCATCTTGTGCCGGATGAGAAGGTAAGAGACCGGATATTTGAAATCATAAAAAGGGAGTTTGAATTATCAAAAGAGATGATACTCCTTATTACAGGACAGAAAAACCTTCTCGATAATGACCCATGGCTACAGAGGTCTATACAGTTAAGGAACCCCTTTATGGACCCTATAAACTATATTCAGGTGAACCTTTTGAAGCAGCTCAGGAAAAAAGAAACCGAATCGGCAAACAAGAAAGAACTAACAGATGTAGTTCTCCTGACAATCAGTTGTATCGCAGCAGGAATGAGGAATACCGGTTAGAGGAGTTCCTTATTCACCTTAATCTTTGCCTTGGCACGCATGGCAACAGCATACGAC
>MHEI01000116.1:1364-2991 GCA_001805165.1 Nitrospirae bacterium RBG_16_43_11
GCCTCCAGGCAAGCTGAGAGGAAATGACTCATTTAGTTCGCTATCTGACACAGAGACAGAATCCCTGATAATGCCCTTCACCTTTTCTATAAGAAATTCTTCGCGCTGAGATTCCTCAAAAACTGCAACAGTAAGACGATTAGCCTCAAGAAGTCTTTCATAAAGTTTACGTTCAAATCTCCCTTCCTTGTGAAACATCTTCATTTTCATAATCCCATCTCTTAGTTCATCATCACTAACCCTCAATCCAAGATCATTGGCAGATTCAAGCCAAAGCTCTCTGGCAACGAGGTCTTCCATTACCTTATCCTTTAAGTTCATCTTCTCAAGCAGATCTGAATCAAACTTATCTTTGTACATTTCTCTGTAGTAGTCTACGGCCCTGTTGTATGACCTCCTGTAATCCTGGACCTTTATATCCTCTCCGTTTACAGATACTACTACATCTCCATCCGAGGACTGTATCCCATACCACCCCATTGAAATGACAAAGGTAATGGCAATGACTCCCATAATAATCTTCAAAACCAATGGGTTATCAACTGCAAGTTCGCGTACGATTTTTAACATGTTGTTCCTCCTTAGTATAAATCGTTTCTAAAATGCTTGCTTAAAGCCAACTCCTGCGCATGATAATGCGAGCCTATTTCCTTGCCATAGCTTATCTGAGGAAGTTCAGCCATCTTCTCATACCGTATCTTGAAGAATACCTGTCCGTCCTCTATACGGAATGGCACATCATGCGGTCTTACCTCAAGGACAGACCTTGTACCCTTAACTTCTCCATATCCATAACCGAAGCCGCTGTCAAAAAAACCGGCATAATGAGTCCTTAACTCACCGGATCCGGCATCAAACTCAATCATCTCCGCCGCGTATTCAAGCGGTACACGCACCTTTTCCTTTGATGCGAATATATAAAACTCTTCGGGCTCTAAGATCAGGAACCCCTCCCTGGGTGCATGTATAGGCTCCCAGTAGTCAGACGCGAGATAACCACCTGCTTTGCTGAGATCAATAATGGAGCTGTTTTTCTTCGCCTTGAATCCTATTACACCATTAGTCATATGCCCCTTTAAATCCACGCTCATGCAAAGCCCGTCCCGTATAATAGCAGATTCTGCCGGTAACCGTACACCCTCCTCATTATATAACAGGTGATTAGCATTACACACCTCTGTTAGTAATCTATCTTCCACGTGTTGACGCTCATTAAAGAGCCTCAACTGATTAAGGCTCTGACCTGTCCTTGCCTTAACAGTAAATGACCTCGGAAAGACCTCAAGGTAAAGCATGCCGGAGTATCCATTATCTATCTCATCAAATCTGTAACCCTTGTCTGTTATCACCCTGGTAAAAATATCCAGTCTTCCGGTCGAACTTTTTGGGTTTGTCTTGCCATTTATCTCCGCCGGCAAATGCAGCTCTTCGATAAGCGGTATAACATATACATTCTTTTTCTCCAGTATCCCATTATCATCAAGGTCTACTTCATACATATACAACTCATCCAGCAGGTCCTGCACCCTCCTGCGCTGCGGCAGAAAACTGCTTCTCACCCTGTAAGCCTTGTTTCCAAGCCTGAGGTCTATGCTCGCAGGTTGCAACTGTTTGTCAAGGATAGGCA
>MHEI01000116.1:3055-5466 GCA_001805165.1 Nitrospirae bacterium RBG_16_43_11
ATTTGAAGAGTTCATTTGTATTCCCGATAACGTTAATCACAACTCACCTTCTCCGCATCCGGTTGAGGATAGCGATAGACCGTATCGTTATGATTCCTTGCTATTACCTCATTTTCATTTATCTCCATAACAAAATCCGGCGGCAGCAACGGTATCTTTCCTCCGCCTCCCGGCAGGTCAATGACAAACTTGGGTATTGCCATACCTGATATCCGCCCCTGAAGCGCCTTTATTATGTTTAACCCGCACTCTACCGGCGTCCTCAAATGTTCCGTACCCCTTGTAAGATCTGCCTGATAAAGATAATACGGTTTTACCCTTATCGCCAGCAATTTTTGCATTAACTCTTTTATCGTCTCAGGGTCATCGTTGATCCCTTTGAGAAGAACCGTCTGGCTCCCAAGAGGGATGCCTGCATCTGCCAGCCTGCCGCATGCAACGGCAACTTCATCCGTTATCTCCCGTGGATGAATGAAGTTTATATTAACATACAACGGATGATATTTTTTTAACATACTGCAGAGTTTTTTTGTTACACGCTGCGGCAGGGCACCCGGCACGCGGGTCCCTATCCTGATTACTTCGAGATGTGGTATTTCCCTTAATGCCTTTAATATTTCCTCAATCTCTCTGTCTTTAAGGATCAGCGGGTCTCCCCCGGATAGTATTACATCTTTTATCTCATCATGTTCCCTTATGTAGTTTATACCCTTTCTCACCATCTCCCTTGAAATGGGTTCTTTGCCTACAAACCGTTTTCTTGTGCAGAATCTGCAATAAACAGGACATTGATGCGTCACCATAAGCAAGGCCCTGTCCTCATACCGGTGTACTACAGAAGGCACAGGACTACCCCCCTCTTCATTGAGGGGGTCATCTACCCCCACATAATCATTTATCTCCTGCTCATCAGGAACTACCTGTCTGTAAATAGGGTCGTCTTTTTCCTTAATAAGTCTCAAAAAATAGGGATTTATCCGTGCCGGATATTCTGTCATAACCTGAGCCAGCTTGTCCGTATCAAGACCAAACTCCTCAGAAAATTGCTGAGGTTTTATAAGACTCTTTTTTAATATATGCTGCCACTGCTCCAATGTCTCTCACTCCTTAATTATTGTCTGCTACTCGCAAATCCCATCCCCACCGCAGTAATAACTGCGTCTTTCATCCCATGGATAAGTTTCTTGTCAAGCGGGCATATAGTCGCCATTATCCCCCTCAACCTTACGTCTTCACCCTCTACAAAATAATATGGACAGAGCCGGACACGTCCGCTCATTTTTTTTATACTGTTATTATCCCAATAATTGATCTCTACGTGCCGTCCTTTGTGAAATTCCTGGAGTATGTACGGAGTACTGTAGAAACCCTTCAATGCGCCTTCGATGGCAGCGCTCCACTCCTCTTTAGAAACATCATCTCCTGCTATTACCCCCCTGCTTCCCCATGCCAACTCTGAAAACCCCGATGGCTTTATAACAAATTGCCTCTCCTTTTGAGTAGCATCTGCAAGATCAGTCCAGCGGGAGACGACTTTCTTGTCACCGATTCGCAGTCCTGGTATTATACCATATGGCGGCATGTCTGCGGGATCGAGTATCCATGTCCGGGGGAATAGTTTGCTCAGTATATCAAATACTTCTTCACCCAGCTCATGAACCCAATACGTTTCGAGAAGAGGATGATGAAAGAGGGCATAAAGCATCTTTTCCTCAAGAAAAGGCTTAAAGGGAGGAGTTACTGCTACGTCTTTCTTTTTGGCGCTGTACATGATCAGTTCAGACTTTGGAATATTTTTGAGATCGAAGAGTTCAAAGAATCTATAGATAACGTCAATCCTCAAATGGCCTTGTGTTTCACCTGAAAATTCTGAATCAACAAATAATCCGTCTTCAGTAAATGTCACATCCTGCGGTCTTATTGTAAAAGCCCTGCCGCCTGATTCTCTTATTGCCCCTGCCAACCACTCCATCTCAGGTCTGTAATCCCTGGATTCCGGGGAGACTACAATTGCGGTTACAGGGTCATGTGCCCGGGCAGTGCCTTTGATCATATTCGTAAACCCCTCAACCATCCCATATCTTCCACCAATTACTGAATAGTCATAGTCACTGTATGCCCTGCCAAGACTTCCGGTTATACCAATACCTCCGGGCACGGAATCAAGCTCTGTAGCCGTCATTCCGTCCTCTGTAAGAATAATATCAGGTCTTATGACACCGGGAAGCAGCCCCTTCATCCTGTTCATGCAGGCATAATCTATAAGGGATTGAGGCTTACCACGATTCAGATAGCCGGCAATCCATGCCGGTTGTCTGCCATTAATACTCTCATAGAAAAGCTTATTTGACGCCTTGTAGAAGGAATGCAGGTGTGAACCAAGTGATTCAAGAAATGAGAATTGCTTTTCT
>MHEI01000116.1:5489-9586 GCA_001805165.1 Nitrospirae bacterium RBG_16_43_11
GACAAGCCACTGATTATAAACTCCATCTTCTGTAAGCCTCTCTCTGATATGCCGGCACCGCTCTGCTGGTGACATATCCATAATCATCCATCCTCTACTGCAATGACCTTGTGTTGCCGGAAGCGGTCTGGGCCAGTTTTTTTGTGGCTATATACTCATAAGGAATACCCTCTACCTTAGGGTTTCTCAAACCAAGCATATAAATCGTAAGGGACTTTGCCTGTTCCTCTGTAAATCCAAAATTAGGCATAATAGTAGCAGCAAAATTCAACTCCGGATTTCCAGGAACAATCTTCTGGGGATCCAGAAAATGTTCATATACCCAGTGCGACATCGTATGATGACCTTCTACATGCTGGAAATCATGAATAAGGAAGAAGGCAAGCTCGGTCCTGCTCCCCAACCCTGTAAGTTCAGGCCCAATAGTACCACCCTCTCCATTTATATTGTGACACCCCCTGCATCCCATCTGATAGGATAGGTCCCTGCCGTTAAAGAATGTATCGGCTCCGGGAAAGTCTTTCGCTGTTACTGATCTGTCATGAAGCTCCATATGGCATTTAGCACATGATGCCTGGGCGTACTCCTTTGACAAAAGCTGGCGATTGAGGTGATGAACCGCCCCATGGGTTTCTTCAACAGAAACAACCTGCCCATCGCCCTGATGACATACGGTACAACCGAACTTATCAATAGCATGATTCTTCAGGAAATCACCCGGATGAGTAGTTAACGGTTGAGGCTCATCAACAGCAATCGGGTTGCTGACCCCTAAATGACATGTCATACACCTGTCTGTAGAATTCAACTGGGGAAGCCATATCTGCTCTATCCTTAGCGGAGCTTTAAGATATGATGGGTCATTAAGCTTTGCCGCCATCTTTTCATTATAGCTCTTCTGATAGTGCATCCATTCCTTACTATTTTCCTTATAGAATATAACTATTGAAACAATCAGAATAAAAACAACCGCGGCGGCAAATATTTTATTCCGCCGGCTCATCGTCTCCTTTTCCCATTTATGATCTATCATTTTTTACTTTCTCTTATTACCCTTCTTATACAACCGCTCCATAAAACTGGAAAGGCCCATTATACCGAAGGTAATGATTGCTGTTACTACTATAAAGAATATCCCTATGCCAAACTTTTCCCACATATCCTCACCACCCTATATTTTGAACCACGGTGTCATTACCACGTATTTTATTGAAAAAACCAATCGTAGACCTACCTTGACAGGTATACCAATCATTATAAGATACAGGCCCATCAAGGTTACATATCTTATCAAACCAAGCTTTTTAAAGAATTCCTTAAAATACAAGGCCGGAATAATAAGACCGGCGCCAAAATATCCCAGTACTAAAAGATCAGATAACGCCTTTCCGGCAAACTCACCGATGCCAAGGGTCCTTGCAAATATGATTGGCAGGTCTTCAAGTCCTGTCGCCGGCGGCTTATGGATATGCCCGTTCTCCCATGGCCAGTACCAGTTCCAGTCAAGTCCCCTGAACCAGACACCAATGACAATCAGTACTAACCATAAGGCCATACCAAAGGAATAGCTTGTAATTGCAAATTTTCGTTCTGAAAAGGTATAGTACCCCTTACCCTTTTTATTTACATCAAGAAAAGGTATAAGCATGAGACCAACTGCTATAAGTACCGGAAGGCCGACACCTGCTATCCATGGATCAAAAAAGACAAGCATTTCCTGGAGCCCCAGAAAGTACCATGGCGCCTTCATAGGGTTTGGCGTAGTATCCCTGCTCGCCTCTTCCTCAAGGGGTGCACCAAAATAAAGAGATGCGAAGAGGAGAAGACCCGTTACTATTAATACACAGAGAAATTCAACATAAAAAAGGTGCGGCCAGCTAAAAATGGTATCTTCAGGCTCTTTATCAACACCCGTACTCGTGCCCTTAACAAGCTCCATCAGACCATATGTCTTATTAGGATCTCTCGGAAAAATATCGTGAGATTTCTCTGCCATTACATCTCCTTATCATAGCGGGCCTGAGAACCCGTCTTTCCTTACCCTCCAGAAATGGACTGCAAGGAAAACCACTACCATCAATGGTAATACTACACAATGAAGCACATAGAACCTGAGAAGGGCGTTCTGACCCACCTCTGTTCCGCCCAACAGCATAAACTTGACATCATTATCAGGTCTCATGCCGAGCTGAAGTCCAAAAGGGCCTTCAACACCGAACAGTGGTGTTGCAGCAGCCATCTTTGTACCGACTGTAATAGCCCAGAGTGCAAGCTGATCCCACGGAAGAAGATACCCTGTCCAGCTCAATAATAGTGTAAGCATCAAAAGCACTACGCCGATTATCCAGTTGAATTCCCTCGGCGACTTATAAGATCCTGTAAGAAAAACCCTTGTCATATGTATCCACACAGTAGCAACCATGAGCTGAGCAGCAAGCCTGTGTATATTCCTGAATGTGGTGCCATATGACACTACTGCCATCATATCTTTAATATCCTGATAGGCACGCCTGACATCAGGAACGTAATAGAACATAAGGAGTACACCCGTTAATGTAAGGATTATAAATAACAGCAGGGAGGTCCCTCCCATGCACCAGGTATATCTGAGTTTAATGGATTCCCATCTTGATTTTACAGGATGGAGGTGGTAGAGGACATTGCTGAATGTAGTAAGCGCCCTGTTCCTCGGCGTATCTTCATAACCATGACGGAATATCGCCTTATAAAATTGTGTGCTCTTAACCCACGTTGAAATCTTTGCCCAGTTACTGCTGCCCATCATACCTCCCTTACACCTTCAAAAAGAACGGCTCCACCTCACGTGAAGCTTCATCAACTCTTAAACCCTGTTCTGTAGACATAGGATCGGGATCCTGCCTGTGGTTAAAGTCTACAACAATCTGTCCATCAGTAGGGTCAATCTTGACTGCTGCGCGCCACAGAAGCCTCGGTGACGGTCCCCCTAACACATTTCCCTCGATGCTGAAAATACTGCCATGACATGGGCACAGGAATGCCTGTTTGTCCTGAAACCAGTTAGGGGTGCAACCAAGGTGCCTGCAGATAGAAATCATGACATATATTCCGCTTTCATTGCGGACTACCCATACCTGTCTCTCTTTTTTCCATTTTTCACTCAAACCTGGCGGATATTCTGATGGTTTGCCTATCTTAAATACCTTCTGGGACTCATAGAGTACATTCGGGGAGTAGAAACGGTAAAAACTGAAAGCAGAACCGCCGAGCGTAGCAGCTACCCCACCCCATCCTACGATGGAGAAAAAATCCCTTCTCGTTATTTCCTCATCCACATCACTCATTTTGTTGCAGCCTCTTCCAATTCCTCTATATATTCAAATATCTCCATAGTTACTGCACCTGTCGGACATCGCTTTGCGCAGTGTCCGCATCTTATACACATGTCCTCATCTTTAATCATTGCTGTACCCATCTGTGCAACCGCAGTCTGATCACCGACAGCTACTTCTTCCCATGCAATCTTATATCTCGCCTCAACTACCTTCCGGAGGTCCTCATCCCCGTCAATCTCGGTTACCGGCACCATCTTGAGGCAGAATGTCGGACATACATCAACACAGCCGCCGCACAATATGCACAAATCTCCGTCGAAGATTGTATTTATATGACACTTTAAGCATCTTATACCCTGCTCTACGGCTTCCCCTTCTTTATAACCTATCTCAACAAGGTCTATATTTTTCTTTCTCTCACCTGCATCAATTGCAGGAGGCTCTTTTCTGTCAAGACGGTCATAGTCATCGAACATCTTGTATTCCATTGGCCCGGCTACAGGGTGCATTACACCCCTTCTTTTTATCTTTATACTTACACCTCTTATATATTCATCAATAGACCTTGCCGCCTTCTGGCCTGCTGCAACAGCAGTAATCAGGAGCTTAGGTCCGTATGCCACATCTCCTGTTGCAAACACACCAGGGACACTTGTTTTGTAATTATCAAGGTTTACCTTTAAAACACCAGGTCTTACCTGTTCAATCCCATCCCCTTCTTTTATGAAGGACAGATCCGCAGCCTGACCTACAGTAATGATAACAGTGTCGCATTCTATAACA
>MHEI01000116.1:9633-11580 GCA_001805165.1 Nitrospirae bacterium RBG_16_43_11
AAAAACACTTAGGCACTTTACGACCTCAAGCCCTGTAACCTTCCCATCTCTACCCAGTATCCTTTTTGGTCCAAAACCATCGTGAAGAATGATACCCTCTTCTTCACCTTCTAAAATCTCAACAGGGTCAGCAGGCATTATATCCCTTGTCTCAAGACATGACATATGTACCTCTTTATTCTGCCCAAGCCTGACAGCAGACCTTGATGCATCGTATGCCACATTACCACCGCCTATTATAACCACCTTCCGGCCGATCTTCGGCGGACGCCCATAATTACATGCCTTGATAAAATCCATACCTATATGGACACCCTCAAGATTCGTTCCTTCTAAAGGCAATGAGCGGCCGAGCTGTAATCCTACCGCTATCAGGATAGCCTTATAACCCATCTCTTTCAGATTAGCAAGCGTCAGGTCCTTGCCTATGGGTGTATTGCATTTGATCTCAACTCCTAATGCCTCGATTGACGCGATTTCAGATCTGACAAGCTTTCTGGAGAGTCTGTAATGGGGGATACCGATGACCATCATCCCACCTGGCTCAGGTTCAGCCTCAAATACTGTAACCTTATAGCCAAAGAGTGCGAGGTCATGGGCTGCGGTAAGTCCTGCAGGTCCGGCACCTATTATGGCAACCTTCTCAGCAGTTCCAGGTCTTAAAAGATCCTTTCGTGTATTGTCAAACCTTAACACACCCCGGGGATCAGCTATCGCCTCAACACCATATTTTTCTGTGATAAATCGCTTGAGGGCCCTTATTGATACTGATTCGTCAATATTTCCTCTTCGGCAGGCAGCTTCACAGGGATGTCCGCAAACACGACCACATACGGATGCAAATGGGTTTGGTCCCCTTGCAATGGCATAAGCCCTTTCATAATCGCCCTCTGCAATCGCCTGGACATAACCGCCAGAGTCAGTCCCGACAGGGCACGAGCTTCTACATTTTACCTGTTCAGCAAAGTAGTCCACATCCGGGACTACAACTTTATACTTACTCTTCAAAGAATCCCTCATCCACTAATCGTCAGTTACCAGGCCTCCTCATCATATTGAGATGGATTGATAAGATCGCGGATAGATATGACTCCAACCACCTTACCACTTTCGGTAACAGCGAGGTGTCTTACTTTCTTTTGATCCATAAAATCCCCGGCCTCAAATATTGTCTTACTACTATCTATAGTCAGGAGCGGGGAACTCATTATCCCTTTAACCAGATAACTGCTTCCATCCACCCCTTTTGCTACGACCTTTTTAACTATATCCCTCTCAGTCACAATCCCCGCTATTTCACCGCTATCTTTATCCAACACCAATACACTGCCGACTTCTTTCGACCCCATTAACTTTGCCACTTCCTGAACGGTTACCTGTTTGTCTACGGTTACAAGATTCCTTGCCATCACCCTCTTAACAGGGATCATTTATATGCCTCCTTTTAAAGAATCTATCATGCGGGAATTATAAATTAGCACGCTAATATATTATTTGTCAACTGGTTTTGAAAAGGTTATTTAAGCGGATATTAAACTTAAAAGGACACGGGGGAAGATTACTTCAATTCATGCGGTCTGCCAAGCAAAAATCCCTGAATCAGATTTATCCCTAAATCCCGTACCATCTGCAACTCAGTCTCTTTCTCTACACCCTCAGCAATAATTCCTTCAGAAGCATAATTTCTCAACGCCTGTATCATGTCTTTTAAAAATACCCTGAACTGCATGGATGATGCTGCCTGAAGAATTGTTTTCCTGTCTATCTTTATATAATCAGGTACAAGCTCTGCGATAAAAGGCAATGATATGAAGCCTGCACCGAAATCATCTATAGCCAATTTAAAACCATCAGCGCGCCACTTCTTCGCAATCTTAAGGTAATTCTCTACATCATATAATGCCTCTAATTCCGATATCTCCAGGATTACATCTGTATCAGGAGGTT
>MHEI01000116.1:11617-12957 GCA_001805165.1 Nitrospirae bacterium RBG_16_43_11
CACATTAATAAATACCCTCTGCAAGCTAACCTCCCTTGCGGCATCAAGTGTCCTCTTGAAGCAGATACATTTAAGCTCCGTAAGTTGACCTACAGCTTCATAACGCTTGAATATCTCAAGAATGCCCAGCTTACCCTTTGGGTCGCGGCCGAGTGCTTCGTAACCAAGGACGTGTTTGGATTGAACATCTACTATGGCCTGAAACACTATCTTAACTGTTTTTTCATCCAGAACATACTCCTCCTCACCAACATGTACCTTTCCTCCACCTTTCTTAGCTATGTACAAGGCCCTGTCTGCCATCTTGAGTAGTTCGTCTGCCGTTTTCCCATGATCCGGGTAAAGGGCAATCCCGACACTCATTTCGAGGTCTATAAGGGCACTCTCCCCCACCTTAGTCACAGCTTTTCTCATACGTTCAGCGGCAACAATAACACCTTCCCGGGTCGAATTAGTGAGAACTACCACCATTTCATCGCCGCCCCAGCGTGATACAAGATCAGTTCCCCTGCTGGACTCACATACCCCCCTGGCAACAGCCTTTAATATCTCATCTCCGGTTTGATATCCCCGTGAATCATTTACTGCTGAAAAATGGTCCAGGTCACAGAGCAATACGGCAAGGAGATATTCGTTGCGGTCCGCCCGTATGATTTCCTCTTCCAACTGCTCTTTAAAGTAACTGCGATTGTACAGGTCGGTAAGACTGTCGCGTGTGGCCTGCCTCTCCAGCAGCCCCCTCATATTTCCTACAACAGCACGCGTATGAACAATATAGACACAGAAAAGTATGATGAGTACGTACACCCCGCCAATAGCCCTGTTAGCTATAGTCCGGGAGAAAATGGAACTCTGGTAGGTATCTCCAAAAAGATAGAAGTAAGTTAAAGCAGTAATGGACCCCAGGATTATGATCATTCCCAGAGACATTGCCCACAACTGCCATTCACGGCGCTCAATATCTTTTATGGAGTGGAAAATTTTCATCAGATCTCAGACCGGTGTTTAAGCAATTTATATATCGGAAATATCTCTGATGAATATTAAAGACCACTAATCCTATATTTTATTAAATTATTATAAAAATTTGGTAAAGGAAAACGGGCAGGTTTCCGAATGATTCAAATAGATGCATACATTTCTTTATTAACTTTTCAGGAGGTGTAATATGAGCTTAACAATCCTTAAACAAAAAATGCTTGCGTTATACGATACATTTATTAATGAGACCCTCGATGCATTCAGGATAGCAGAAGTAAAAAATATGCTCTGGGTACTGAAACCTATAAATAAAATAGGAAAGGAGCAGATAGATGTATTGTGGGAGTTCTTCGGACGTG
>MHEI01000117.1:0-1033 GCA_001805165.1 Nitrospirae bacterium RBG_16_43_11
TGGGCGCTTTTGAACGTAAACTCGTTTGCTGATTATTTTGCTGTTCCCTATATTAATTGAGCGCTGTGTCATTGTCAACATAGCGGTTCGTACTTGAGTCCAAATGCATTCGCAACTCCTGGATGTGTTACTTTGCCTTCTACAATATTTACTCCTTTTGCGAGTGTTCTGTCTTCATTAACAGCCCGCTCCCAACCAAGGTTTGCAAGTTTGGTTATGTAAGGAAGAGTGACATTGGCAAGAGCAACTGTAGAAGTTCGTGGAAAGGCGCCGGGCATATTGGCTACACAGTAATGTATTATCCTGTCTACACTATATACAGGTTCGGAATGTGTGGTTGGTCTTGATGTCTCGACACAACCTCCCTGGTCTATAGATACGTCTACTATTACAGATCCCTTTTGCATCCTTGCCACAAGTTCCCTGCTGACAAGAAACGGGGCTTTTGACCCTGGTACAAGAACCGCCCCTATAACTATATCAGATGATAAAACCTCTTGTTCTATATTATGCTCATTCAATGAGAGTGTAGCTATTCTTCCATCGTGAATATCGTCAATATACTTCAGATTTTTAAAGCTTTTATTCAGCATTACAACCCTTGCACCAAGCCCGACCGCAATCTTTGCAGCGTTCTGTCCCACGGTACCGGCGCCAAGGATTGTTACTTTGCCCGGTAATACACCCGGGACTCCACTGATGAGTATACCTGAACCCCCTTGTGCCATTTGCAGATGGTAGGCGCCGGCAATTGCCGCAACACGGCCGGCTATCTCGCTCATCGGTATGAGTATTGGAAGTGAACCATCATCAAGCTGAACAGTTTCATAAGCTATTGCAATGATGCTGCTTTTAATAAGCGCCTCTGTCAGCTTTGGGTCAGCGGCAAGGTGAAGAAATGTAAATAACACCTGTCCGCTTCTCAGTAGTGAATATTCAGCAGGAAGCGGCTCCTTAACCTTTATTATCATATCTGACCTTTCGAATAACTCGTCAGCAGAGACGATTATAACTGCCCCGGCGGCAATATACT
>MHEI01000117.1:1039-2099 GCA_001805165.1 Nitrospirae bacterium RBG_16_43_11
CACTTATACCGCTTCCTGTACCGGCTTTAGTTTGAATTAAGACTGTGTGACAGAATCCGGTTAATGTCTTTACACCGGCGGGGACTATTGCTACCCTGTATTCCTGGTCTTTAATCTCTTTAGGAATTCCAATGATCATTTACTGTTCTTATAAGGGAATACGAGATGAATTTGATTTTTATTCAAGCTGATAAACTCGGCTATATATTTTAATTGACCGTCTGTCAGCGAGAAACACTCTGCATTGGTGACCGGCACAAAGGAGTCAGAATCAACTCCCCCAAGTGTTTTATTCAGGAAATCAGTAAGTCTACCACCTCTGGGGATAAAGATATCCCCTATAATCTTGAAATGATAGGTAAATATAATGACCCGTAAATTTTCTTTTTCTACGTGAAGCGGTCTTTTTTTCTCTATTTCCACCCTTTATCCCCCCATCTTGTAATGTCACTCTAAATAAAATTCATTTAAAAATCAAGTATAAAAAGAAAATAGGCATTACAAATAGGGATAACAAATTTGCAATCCGTCAAGAGTTCTGATAAATATGACAAATGATGGAAAAAGGAGACTGACTATGGCAGATATAATCAAGAACTATATAAATGGGAAGTGGAAGACCGGACATGGAGCCGGTACTTTCAGGAGTATCAATCCGGCGAACAAAACGAATATTGTCGGACTTGCAACAAGATCATCCGCAGCAGATGTTGATGAGGCAGTGGATGCTGCAAGAGAGGCATTCAAAGAGTGGCGGCTTATGCCTGCGCCAAGGCGCGGAGAGGTATTGTTACGGGCGGCAGAAATCCTATCAAGGGGAAAAAAGAGTCTTGGTATGCTCGTTACTAAGGAGATGGGAAAGATACTCCCTGAGGGACTTGGTGATGTTCAGGAGGCTATAGACATGGCATACTACATGGGAAGTGAAGGACGACGGTTGTCCGGGGAGACTGTGCCGTCTGAACTACCCGGCAAGGATGCCAAATCTGTGAGGGTTCCTGTAGGGGTTTTTGCACTGATAACACCATGGAATTTTCCTGTTGCAATACCTGCATGGAAG
>MHEI01000117.1:2256-11170 GCA_001805165.1 Nitrospirae bacterium RBG_16_43_11
ATCTTGCAACACATCCGGGGATTGATGCAGTATCATTTACCGGTTCGTGTGATACAGGAGAACATTTAGAGGGATTGTGCGGCAGGACTCACAAGCCAATATCAGCAGAGATGGGCGGTAAGAATGCGATTATAGTTATGGATGATGCAAACCTGGAGTTGGCTGTTGAAGGTGCAATATGGGGTGGGTTCGGGACTTCCGGCCAGAGGTGTACTGCAGCAAGCCGTATTGTAGTACATGAGGCCGTATATTTAAAATTCATAAAAATGTTCAAAGGCGCTGCATCGAAACTCCGTATAGGTAATGGCCTTAAAAAAGGGACTGATATGGGGCCGGTAATCAATGAGTCACAGTTTACAAAGATACTCGAGTATATTGAAACAGGTAAGAATGAGGGTGCAGGCCTCATACTGGGAGGACGACCATATACAAAGAATGATTGTGCTAATGGATTCTTTATAGAACCAACTATCTTTACTGATGTTGACCCTGAAATGCGAATAGCCCAGGAGGAGATTTTCGGGCCTGTAGTGTGTGTGATTAAGTCAGGCAGTTTTGAAGATTCAATCAGAATAGTCAATGATACACGTTATGGTCTTTCATCTTCTATATATACTCAGGATGTAAACAAAAGTGCCCTTGCTGAAAGAGACCTTGATTCAGGGATTGTATACATAAATGCATCTACTATTGGTGCAGAGATCCAGTTGCCATTCGGAGGTACTAAACACACAGGGTTGGGGCCACGGGAAGCAGGCGGGCGTGGAGGGGCGCTTGACACATATACCAGGTGGAAGGTGATTTACAGGGACTTTTCAGGCCGTCTGCAGAAGGCCCAGATAGACCGTTAACCCTTGTCACTATGCCCTATCAACCAGTATACAATACCAAGAGTCAACACTATCCCCCCCAGTGCTAGAATATCTGCAATCTTTTCTGTTGAAAGTGTAGCAATAAGTATCTTTCTTATAACTGCTGCTATGGCAAGGGTAAGAAATGCGGTAACAGCAAATTTGCCCCCCTTCAGGTGATGTATCTCAGTATTCAGCAGCTCTCCAATGGCCCATATGATCAACAAAGTACCGAGGATCTTTAATATCCCGGTCTCTATGCTTGTCACGCCAATTGCAATGCTGTATATTTCATAACATACAAAACCCAACACAAAAACAGATGCCAGGATGAGGGTAATAAGGAGGAATAGATCAAGGGTAAAGGCAAAACGCCTTGCAAACTCTATAACGTTGTATTCAACTTTTCTTGGAAGTATATATGACCTTAATTCTTCTTCCCTGTATGAAAATGTCATTATGTCAAGATTCATATCAAGTATTTTATCTGTTGAATTTACCAGCATGTCCCGCTGTCTGCTGCATCCAAACTCATCTGTAAGGAGTTTATAACAGTACCTTCTGACAAAGCTAATGGAAGAGTTTACATAGTGCCCCGGTAATCCTATTTTCACATGTATCTCACCTATCTTGTAAATACTTCTGAGATACTCCTCGGTATAGTTGCCGGTAAAGAGCGTTATAAACCACTCCTTAACCTTCCCTTTATGTTTTGATATAACATTTTCATCAACCAGGTAGTGAGAAACATTCTTGAATCTCAGTATGTGGTCATAGAATTTTAAAATGAAATCTTCCCTGTTTTTCTCCATCAGGTTTTTAATGCTGACAAGGTTGTCAGCATCCTGTTCAGTAAACAGATACGCCTTTTTTATATCCTCAATTGTTTCCATTATCAGTCTCCTTTGTTATCTCTTCGGGTTCATCATTAACAACCGGCTCACCGGGAATTCTGTATTTCTCCCCTGCCCATCTGCCAAGATCAATAAGTTTACATCTTTCAGAACAGAATGGACGATACGGATTTTCCTCTTTTGTTGTCTTGTGATGACATACCGGACAGTGGATAATCATAGAGAATTATTATAACATATGGTTGTTGTTCAAAAATAGGGGGTATTGCTGTTATGACAGATCATCCCTTTAAAAAGATATTGGTAGCTGTTGATGGTTCATTCCATTGCAATGTCGCGGCAAGATATTCTTACCTGTTTGCGCAGGCATTCCATTCAAAACTATTTGTAGTCACTGTCATTACTAAAGATATGAATGAAAAGGCAGAGAAATCCGCCACCTATTCAATAACAAGGATAATTGATGAAGCGAGGGTATCCGGTATTGATATAGAAGGTGTAATATTAAAAGGAGATGTGATAGAGGCTATAACCAGGTTTGTGAAGGAAAACAAGATTGATTTGCTGATCTCATCTACAAGAAGACCTCAAAAGGAAAGGCGTTATTTTGTTAAATCTGTGACAAGTAGTCTTATGTCGGGGGTCCCCTGTAGTGTTATCGCTCTGAGAATATCACATCCCGGACGTTCCCTGAGGTCCAAAAAGGTTCTTGTGCCTGTAATAGGTGATGGATACAGGGATAAAGAACGTGCTGACATAATAAGTCCGATTGCAGACAGGTTCAATTCTAATATTACTGTATTTCACGTAATAGAGCTTTCATCCTCAGGAATAAAGAGATTAGAGAAGTTAGAAAAAGACAAGCTGACAGAATCAGGTGAAAAGAAGATTGCATCATTTATGAAAGAGTTGAGAGGACGCGGGATCCATGCATCGGAAAAGATCGTGACAGGCAGTAAGGTGCGGGATGAGATAATATCAGAAGCCTCACATCACAAATATGACCTGATAATACTGGGAACGACAAAGCGTAATATTATAAAAAGGGTTGTGTCCGGTAATCCGGTAGAAGAGATATTAAGGGATACGCCCTGTGATGTGATGTTATTGCATTTTAAATAGCGATCAAAATAAACTATTTCCTGGATTCTATGGCTATACAGGCGCTGACTTCTGAAGAAGTATACAATGCACTGCACACAAGCCCTTCAGGTCTGGATGAGGAAGAAGCTTCTGAAAGGTTAAAGACCTTTGGATTAAATGAGATCAGGGAGGCACAGAAGACTTCTTTACTCCATAATATCGCAAGACACTTTACAAATCTGTTTGCACTGCTTCTGTGGGGAGCATCAATAACTGCCATTGCAGGGGGATTACTAAAGCCGGGAGAAGGTTTCTTTATACTTGGAATTGCCATTATGGGAGTTGTCTTAATAAATGGCGGCTTCGCCTTTTATCAGGAATACAGGGCTGAAAAGGCATTTGATGAATTAAAAAAGCTGCTCCCCTACATGGTAACTATAATCAGAGGAGGAAGGGAAAGAGAGATAACAGCAAGTGAGGTCGTTCCGGGAGATATAGTGTTGTTAAAGGAAGGCGACAGGGTTTCTTCAGACATACGACTTTTAGATGTGACAGAGATGAAGGTGGACAACGCATCTATCACAGGAGAATCAAAGCCGGCAAAGAGGGATGCAACTCCTCACCCTGATGCAGAAATTTCTGATAGTCTGAATATAGTTCTTGCCGGTACATCTGTGGTACGAGGTCAGGGCCGGGGTGTCGTCTTTGCAACCGGTATGAGTACTGAGTTTGGTAAGATTGCCAGACTCACATCAGAGATTGTAAGTGGTATGAGCCCCCTTGAGATGGAAACCATCAGGGTTACGAGGACTATCACAGTAATAGCAGTATGTCTTGGAATTATATTCTTTACTGCCGGTGTATTTATAGGCAGAGGTTTTTGGGAGAACTTTATATTCGCCCTCGGTATAGTAGTTGCCAATGTACCGGAAGGTCTGCTGCCAACAGTAACCTTGTCCCTTGCAATGGCGAGTCAGAGGATGTCAAAGAAGAAGGCGCTTGTTAGAAAACTCACGGCTGTAGAGACATTAGGTTCTGTAACGGTCATATGCACAGATAAGACAGGCACGCTGACACAGAACAGGATGTCGGCAGTTAATATATATACAAACAGCATCTTAAAGGAACTTCAGCATATAGATGCCAATTCAGACCTTAGTACCATGATGCTTATTAAAGGTAGTGCGCTATGCAACGATGCATATTTAAGAGATGGTGCAATTGTTGGTGAGCAAACTGAGAAAGCCCTCCTTGAGTTTGCTCAGAATTATATAGATGTAGACAATCTCAGGACGAAGGAGCCGCGAATAGCCGAACATCCCTTTGACCCGTTCAGAAAATGGATGGCCACGCTCCACGAGAATGAGCCCGGGGCAATTATATATGTTAAGGGAGCCCCTGAGGTACTAATAAATATGTGTACCGGTATATTTCACAATGGGGAGGTCGTTGCTTTTGACGATGTTAGAAAAAAAAAGGCTGATGAAGCACTCAGCGATATGACAGGCCGGGCACTCCGTGTCCTGGCTGTAGCCTACAGGGATTGTAATCCCCTACTTTTTAAAATAAAATGCCCTGAATGGGAAAAGATAGAAGATCTGGTATTAGTGGGGTTTCTCGGCCTCGAAGACCCGCCCAGACCTGAAGTACCCGGGGCAATTAAGGATTGCAATGAAGCAGGCATAAAGATCATTATGGTCACAGGTGACAATCCGGAGACAGCAAGGGCAGTAGGAAGAGAAATTGGTCTCTTTAATAATCCTGATATTGTCACAGGGACAGAACTAAGAGGTATGAATCATAAGGACATCATGAATGCACTGCTCAAGGATGAGATCGCATTTGCCCGGGTTACACCTGCTGACAAGATGACAATAGTCTCTGCCCTGAAAGATTTAGGGGAGGTGGTAGCAGTTACAGGGGATGGGGTTAATGATGCCCCTGCCCTGAAAAAAGCTGACATTGGAATAGCCATGGGCCTTAGTGGTACTGACGTGGCGAAAGAGGCTGCGGATATTATTCTATTAGATGATAACTTTGCGACTATCGTCAGGGCTATAGAGGAAGGACGGGCTGTATTTGAAAATATAAAAAAGTTTACTACCTATATATTAAGCAGCAATATTCCTGAGATAATACCTTATATAGCTTATGTAATCCTTGGCATACCCCTGCCGCTGACGGTTGTGCAGATTCTGGCAGTTGACTTAGGCACTGATATGCTGCCTGCCCTTGCCCTTGGGACTGAGCCTCCTGAACCAGGGTTATTGAAAAGGCCGCCAAGGTCAGTGAAAGAGAGGCTGCTTTCTCTGCCGCTTCTGGCAAGGGCCTATCTGTTTCTCGGTCCAATTGAAGCAATAGCCTCTATGGCCGGCTTTTTCTGGTTCCTTTCAATTAATGGCTGGCACTGGGGAGATGCACTTTCATCCAAAAACCCTTTGTATTGGCAGGCGACTACTGTCTGCCTTACAGGTATAATAGTAACGCAGGTGGCAAATGTTTTTGTCTGCAGGTCGGGAATACTTTCTGTTTTCTCTATGTCTCTATGGGTAAACAGATTTATGCTCGCCGGCATTTCTGTGGAAATAGTAATTATTTTGCTGATAGTATACACATCACCGGGGAATATTATGTTTGCCACCAGCCCGATACCATTATCAATGTGGTTATTCCTTATACCCTTTGCATTTCTATTGTTGGGACTCGAAGAGGTGCGGAAATTATTTGTCAGAAATATGATGACCCGACGAATTTCATAAGTGAAACGTAAATCATTATTGTTGCAGTTACGACAATAATGTCAGGTTAATTGGCTTATTTCGTGGATTACTCAATCTAATAACAACGAATATATCAACAATATTAATAAGATATGTAAAATGTACAATGTGGCACTGGTTTTGAATTATATAATGTCAGGAAAGGAGACTTGATACAAATGAGTAAATCAATTCATCTGGTAGTAATAGGAAATGGTATGAGCGGAATGGCTACCATTGAACATCTCCTGAAAAGGCAAAATGGGATGGATATCACAGTCTTCGGGGCAGAACCATATGTAAATTATAACAGGGTTCTGCTCTCATCTGTACTGTCAGGTGAGGCAGGATTAAATGAGATTATACTCAATACACAGGAGTGGTACGACAGCCATGGGATTGAACTCCATACAGGTACCTCAGTTATTAAGATTGATGAAGCAAATAGAAAGGTGGTCAGTGACAAAGGTGAAGATTATCACTATGACAAGCTTCTTATTGCAACCGGCAGTCGTCCTTTTATACCGCCAATTAAAGGGATTGAAACAACTGACAGGAATCTGCTATCCGGTGTTTTTACATTCAGAAATCTTGATGATACAAGAAACATGATGGAATGGGCTCAGAAAAGCCGCAAGGCTATCGTAATCGGCGGAGGGCTGTTAGGGCTGGAGGCCGCAAGGGGGCTTATCAATCAGGGATTGGAAGTTACTGTTGTTCACCTGATGGACAGGCTGATGGAAATGCAGCTTGATTCTACCGCTGCAGAGATACTAAAGAAGGAGATGTCCCGGCTGGGCATAAACGTTTTATTAAGTCACAGTGCTGATGAGATAATCACAGAGGGGGGAAACATAACAGGTGTACGTTTTACAAACGGGAGTGCATATGAGGCAGATATGGTCATCGTTGCAACAGGAATAAGGCCGGACGTCAAACTGGCGATAGATTCGGGTATTACTGTAAACCGCGGCATAGTGGTGGATGATTATATGCAGACCAGCGCGCCTGACATATATGCGGTCGGTGAGTGCGTTGAGCACAAGGGACAGGTCTATGGGATCGTTGCGCCCATAATTGAACAGGCTAAAGTTGCAGCAAGCGCAATAAGCGGGGACCATACTATTAAATATAAGGGTTCAGTGATAGCTGCAAAGCTCAAGGTTGCTGATATCCCACTGGCTGCAATTGGAAATATAAGACAGAGCGTAGGATGTGAGGAGATAGTTTACAGCGACGGCGGGGCATCAATCTACCGGAAGCTGGTGATTCAGGGAGGAAGAATAACAGGCGCTATTCTTCTCGGTGATTTGGATGGCTATGAAAGGTATCTCGGACTGATCCGGGATCAGGAAGATATATCACTTCAGAGAAAGACGCTCTTGACAGGACAACCTGAAACCGTCAAATCAGTTTCTTCTATGCCGGATAGTGCCACTATCTGCGGCTGTATGGGGGTAAGCAAAGGAGAAATTATAAATGCGATAGAGGAATATGGATTAACAAGTATTCAGGGGATATCTGATAAGACAAGGGCATGCACATCGTGTAAAGGATGCACCCCTAAGATTGAGCAGATATTGCAAAATGTACTTGGCGGGGAATATGTAAAGCAGGAAGGTCAATACATATTTTGTGAATGTATTCCTATGACATGGGAGGATATCAGAAAAGATGTTATTTCTCGTCGTCTTAAATCAGTGAGTGAAATCCTTCAGATACTCGGAAATGGTACAGGATGTCCATCATGCAGACATGGTCTTGATTATATGCTTACTGAACTATATATAGATGATTATGATAAGGAATGTGAGACGTTACCTGTAAATGACCGGTTTCATGCCAACATTCAAAAGGATGAGACATTCTCGGTTGTTCCACGCATCTATGGTGGCGTTATTACTCCTGATGAACTCCGGGTTATTGCTGATGTAGCTGACAGGTATGAAGTTCCCATGGTAAAGATTACCGGTGGTCAGAGGATAGATCTCCTCGGGATAAAGAGGGAACAGCTTCAATCAGTCTGGTCTGATCTTAATATGCCATCCGGTCATGCGTATACAAAGGCAGTCCGTACATGTAAAACCTGCGTTGGTGATATGTTCTGCCGTTATGGTGTTCAGAATTCTGTTGCCCTCGGTATAGAGATGGAAAAAATATACCAGGGGATACCAGGTCCCGGTAAAATCAAGATGGGAGTCTCCGGGTGTCCAAGGAACTGTGTAGAATCAAGGATAAAGGATATAGGGATAGTAGGTATTCAGACTGGCTGGGAGGTTTATATAGGCGGAAATGGGGGGGTTAAAACAAGGATTGCAGACCTTCTTGCAGTTGTTAAAACAAGGGAAGATGTGATAGATATTACAGGGATTTTTCTTCAATACTACAGGGAAAATGCGAGATGGACAGAACGGACAAGTAATTTTGTGGAACGGGTTGGCATAGAACATATCCGCGCGGTGCTGTTAGAAGATAAAGCCGGCATAATTGACAATTTAAGGAACCGTATGAGAGAGGTTATTGGAGCCTATAAAGATCCCTGGTTAGAGCTGAGTAATGTATAGTCCTTTGGCAGGTACACCTTGAATATACTCCCCTTTCCAAGTGTACTTTCCACCTCAATCCTTCCGCCATGAAATTCAACTATGGAGTATACGATTGAGAGTCCGAGACCACTGCCAATCGTCTGACCACGGCTGGCATCTACCCTGTAAAAGCGGTCAAATATTTTTTTTGTCTCTTCTTCAGGTATACCAATTCCTGTATCTGCAACACTAATTAATGCAGAACCATTTACTTCGTTTATGTTTATATCTACATTCCCTTCCGGTTTGTTATATTTTATTGCATTCTCAACAATGTTTGTGAACATCTCTGTAAGACCTTCCCTGTCTCCATTTATAATTACATCATTACCAGACATGTTTATCCTGACTCCCCTGGTAGCAGCATTTGGTTCCACCAGTTTTACCACATCTTCAACGACAGCTTTTAAGTCAACTCTTGCAGGCCGGAAAAGTACCGCCATATTATCAAGTCTGGATATAGTAAGTATACGGTTGATGATATCGCACATCCTGTTAACCGAATCGCTGATTTTCCGGAGGACATCCTTATACTCTTCAGCACTCCTCTTTCTGTTCAATGTTACATCACAGTAACTCCTTATTATTGACGTTGGGGTTCTGAGTTCATGAGACGCGTCAGAGAGAAATTGTCTCTGTCTGTTAAATGACATTTCGAGCCGTTTTAACATTGTATTAAAACTGCCGGCAAGGCCTTTTAATTCATCAGCGCTATTTACTTCATCTATTCTGGTGCTGAGGTCTTTGTCTGTTATTTGATCAATCCGGGCAGAGAAGACACT
>MHEI01000117.1:11232-13461 GCA_001805165.1 Nitrospirae bacterium RBG_16_43_11
TCGGGTAAGATATTATTACTGCCTTCTTGAATGACCTTAAAAGTTTATAAGTATCGGCAATGGAATCTCCGGCCTGCACAGTTAATAACCCTTTTGAAAATTGATAGGAATGACTGACCAAACGTATCGGAGTTCCATTTGGCCCTATTACTGTTTCAAATTTAGAAGTTGAGGCATTAGTTACAACCGGCAGCTTTTCATCAGCCAGAACTAAGGATGGTGAACGGGAAAGAATTTCTCCTTTTGAGTCTACTACCTGATAGTAACGTCCTGATAATTTTTCTGCATAGTCTCCTTTTGCAGAATGTGCCAACTCAATCAGTTCCATCTCCAATTGACCATGGTCATCTTCAAGAGCAAGAAGACCGGCAATGGTATCAATAGTAGATCGTAAATGGTCGTCTGTAGTGCTTACAATAATAGACTCCAGTTTATAATAGAGAAAAACTTCCAGAGACGTGAAAACCAGCGAAAAAACTATCAGGAACCATATTACAAGTTTTATCCTTATGGAGTTCATCATTGATATATCATACCTCTTTTGTTCTAAGCATATATCCGGCGCCCCGCACAGTATGGATTAATTTTTCTTTGTGGTCCTTATCTATCTTATTACGAAGGTAATTAATATAAACATCCACAATATTTGAATCCATATCAGTATCTTCTTTGTATATATGCTCTACTATGTCGGTACGGCTTACTACATTATCTTTATGATATGCAAGATATTCGAGTAAAGCGTATTCTCTGGCAGAAAGAGGAATATGGATTCCACCTCTCATTACCTCATGGGTAGATGTATTTATTTCAAGGTCAGCTATACGGACAATAGATTCCTTTACAGCAGACTGGCGTCTAATGAGGGTGCGTACTCTTGCCAGGAGTTCCCCAAAAACAAAAGGCTTTGTCAGGTAGTCGTCAGCTCCTGTATCAAGCCCCTTTATCTTGTCGAGAACAGCATCCCTTGCTGTAAGGAGGATGACCGGCGTTGAAATGCCCTTCTTTCTAATATTGCTCAGCAAAGTCAGCCCATCTACTATGGGAAGCATGATATCAAGGATGATAACATTCGCGGGATAGTTTTCGGCCATATACTGACCTTCTTCACCGTCATTGGCCACATCAACTATATAACCCTCTTCTTCAAGTCCCTGCTTGATTATTGATGAGAGGTCTTTTTCATCTTCTATTAATAAGATACGCAACCCTTATCCCCCCTTTATTGGGCAATTTTCTATATTATGTATAATATTACTACAGCAACTGTACCAGTGACAAGGGTAACAGCTAATTATGGTAACAATTATAGGTGGTAAAAGATTAAAGGAAGATTAGGCTCTGATCTGATAGATAAAGGAGTTAGTATGCTAAAAAGAGATCTGTAGACCGCCGTATGTTGAGAATCCGGACGTATTGTAACCCGCGGCTTCTTCATATTCTTCATCTAACAGGTTTTCTATCCTCGCATATATCCCGATTGTCTTGTTGATCTTAATGCTGGACAGGAGGTCTATCCTTGTATAAGGTGAAAGGTTGGTATTGTTGATATCACCCCTCTTTCCTGCATGTATCATACTTACATCCAGGCCAAAGCGGCCATAAGGATTAAGCTGTAATGTTGCTGCATACTTATTAAGCGGCCGCCAGTATAGATGTTTATGGGTTTCCATATCCTCTGTATCATTATAGGTATAATTCCCTTTTAGACTTACTAATGATGACATCCGCCAGTTTACCAGGATGTCTATCCCTTTTGACACAGCATCGGAGATATTCTGGTTCTTCTGTATAAGGTCTTTAAATGTATTATTATAGTAGCTCAATGAGATAAAGAAGTTTTTAGAAATAAACTCTTCTACACCAGCTTCCCATCCCCGGCTTGTTTCCGGTTTCAGATCAGTAATGAATATATCATCAAAATTCGGGAACTTGAATCCAGTTCCATATTTAAGACGCCAGGTTACGTTTTCTGCGGGCTGATAGACTATCCCAAAACGATATGAAAAAATACCCTCATTGATAGTACTATTATCCCACCTCAAACTTGTAATAAGATTTGCAGATGAACTGACTACTCTATTTTCCTGCAGATAAACAGCATGGTTAGAGAAGGAATTGCTGTAAGAAGCCTTTACTTCTGCCTCCTTGTCCTGCCATTCATAACCCATTGTGAGAATATTCCCATCGTTACTCCTGATGTTATGATGCCATCCGATTGTATTGACG
>MHEI01000118.1:0-23319 GCA_001805165.1 Nitrospirae bacterium RBG_16_43_11
AGTTTACGCATCGAAACGCCCTCCTTGCCTTATACTATGGCAAGAAGGACGCTATAAGTCAATAATATTATGCTGCATAATTAATGACGCTGTGTATAAAGCTGCAACCGAACACAAAGTCACAGCGAATATGATTTGCATTCTCCCCAGGGTCTATCAAGCTAAGAAATGAAAGGATATAAGTCCCTTCCCGCTGGGTCTCAAAGGCTTTGATCCAGTATGGCGGATCGGTCTCAAAATCAGGCAACACCTTCCCGCCTACCAATACAATATCATTGTGCTCTTCAAATGTATTCAAGATCGTTTCAAGATAGTTCTTCCCTGCTATAATATCATCGTCTATAAATACGAGAATATTGCTGCTTCTTGATTCTTTTACTCCACGATGCCTGCAATAGAGAAGACCTCTTTGATGTTCAAGAACATAACGGATATTCGGACACGTTTTCACAAACTGCTCTGTCAACATGAACGTATTGTCTGTTGAGCCGTTATCAACAACAATTACCTCGTAGCGGTTTTGCGAAAGTGTCTGCCCGCATATGCTTTTTAGCGTATCTTCAAGACTTTTAGCCCTGTTAAAGGTTGGTACAATGACTGAGATGTCTATCATCCCTTTACCAGCAGGTCTAATTCTTTCATTATTCCTTCACAATACCTGTCCCATGTATAAATATCTAAATTGTATTTCGCTTTTATCTCTGTATTTAATGCCTTCTCAATTGCTATTGCAAAATCATCTACCGTGGGATCAGCAGGAAATATGTTTTTATTACCTTTTAGAGTCTCATCAATCTCCATTTCAGTCGTCCAGACTACTTTTTTGTTCAATGCCAATGCCTCAAGTGGTGCAATTGCAAATTCTGCCCAATTCGGGTGCGCCATCACATCGCAACTGGAATAGTAGTCCCAGAGTTCCTGCTCTTTTATATAGCCTGCAAACCTGATCTTGCTCGTTAATTTCAGCTCTGCTGACAACTCCCTCAGTTTCTTTTCATCTTTCCCTGTTCCTCCAATCACTAAGACCACATCATCATAAGAATCAGACACCTTCCCAAAGGCCTTTATTAGTAAATCCACCCTCTTCCTCGGATCCAACCTGTTCACATTCAATATCATTTTTTTATTCTCTATCCCTAATTTTTTCTTGATATCCTGTTTAGGCCTGTAGTTTAGAACATCCCGGGAAAAGCCACCTTTTAAAACAACTGCGTCTTTGCCATAAAGCCTGCTAATCTCCCATCTCATCTGATTTGATAACACAAATACCTTTTCTGCCTTCCTGACGGCCTTGTACATCGCTATGGCAGCAAATTCAGCTATCACTCGCCTCGTGAAATTTATTCGTAATCTTACTGGTATAAACTCTTTATGCCCTGCAACAGACTCGCGAATCTCATGAAATACTTTCCTGTGAATTAAGGCATACTTTAATGGATCATCAAGAAACCAGAATATCGAACCGTGAATGTGTGTTGCATACTGAAATGGCGTGAATAGGGTGGCAAAATAAAGGTATGTACAATCCCACGAGTTTGATGCGATGATAAGATCCGGCTTCATCTCCCTGATCTGTTTCCTGAGGGCCATGATTCGATATATGCTCTGAACGACAAAATTCATACCATTAAATTTCATATCAAATACATGAATGTTCAGTTTGTAAGCCTGGTTAAACAACACCTCCTTCCTGAAATCAAAGGTTAATATAGTGGCATTAAAACCTTTCTTCTCCAGATACCGCGCCTCTTCAAAAGTTAACCTTTCTGCTCCACCGGCCTCGGTAAGATCTCCATTAAGCAGGATAATGTTATTTGCCATAGTTAGGTTATATTGACTTATAGACAGCTTTACCCTGTTGCCATATACCTGTCATAATCTTTCCTATTTCAAAACCACTCTTTTCAGAATTTGCGGATACTTTTTGAAATTATATACTATACTGTCCTGTATAGCACATTCCCATGTACAATTACATTTTCTGTCTTTGATGTATCTCAAAACTTCTTTTGTGCTGTCTAATATCAATATTTTCTTAAGGTCATAATTATAGTCTCTTAAATTTCCCAATTTCTTATCAAGCATTTCACATGGAAAGACATTGCCAAAGGAGTCTATTACTATCATCCCTTTACCGGCATGACATTCATATATCCTGCCCTCAGACTGTAAGGTCTTCAACACTTCCCTTCTCGTTAAGACAGGAAGTGCATCAAACAGCCTGTCAATATAATTCCCCTTCTTCCACGACATTTTCATCTCAATATGCTCTATCAACATCCTGTATTTCTCTATATCTACATCTTTCTGGATAGGGTTTCTGGCATCCCCTCTGATGTAGTTTATATTATACTGGTCAATATCCATTTCCTTCCTGATATATTCATAAGTCTCGATCGCCTTATCCTGATTATGACTGCAGAAGGTTGTAGCGGCCAGAATCCTCAGATTGGCATATTCTTTTTTTAACTCATGCAGATGATCGTGTGTCTCCCATATCTTATCAAAGTTTCCCTTTACCCCCCTTATAGTATCATGGAGCTCACCTATGCCATCTATAGAAAGACTAACCCTTACCAGGGCATCCGGACATTTCCTGAGTATAGCTTCTGTTGTCTCCTTAACCACGTCAGGCGAAAGCCCATTAGTGGGAATGCTAAAGGCACGGACACTGTTATTCGTATAAAAGACCTCACAGATATCTGAAAGGTCTTTCCTTAAAAAGGGCTCCCCCCCACCGAGTGTAAGATATTCCACAGACTTTATATGCTCAGATATCTTTTTTATCTCATTGAGAGTCAGTTCATCTTTCTTATTGAGGTTTTTCCAGTTAAAACAGGTTATACATTTAGAGTTGCATATAGAGGTCACATGAAAAATAATATAATTGGGCATTCCATTAATGTTTGTAAACAACCTGTAAAGCTGATGGGATTTCATAAATATATCACCTATTCTTCTTTCAAGATCATTCCTGCTATTCCACCAATACCTATAATAACAGAAAAGAGATATTCATAAAATATAGCAGATATCAGGAAAGCCAGGCCTCTCTCCCTGGATATAAAAGAAAAGAGACCAAAATTAGCAATAAGAAATGCAATAAACAGACCTGCCGGAATTATTATAAGATCAGGGTTAAATATGAATGTAAAACTACTCAGGAAACTTGTCAACGCAACAAGAATTAACAATGTCCTTGAAAAAGATGCATGGGCACTCGCCATCTTCTTGTTTTTTTTCACGACTCTGGATAATTGAATACTCCTTTTGAAATATTTCCTCGCAATAGTGCAAAAACCGGGGAAATGATGCCCGATCAATACACCCTTATGAATCACCGTCTTTCCTTTTGGCAGACGCATTCCAAACTCAATATCTTCTATATCAGCGCCTATAAATCTCGTATCAAATCTTCCAACTTCATAGAATGTCTTTCTCCTGACTGCACCCACCTGAGTTGAGAAGTAGTCACTATACTTGTCCGCTATAGCCAATGTGTAATGGTTCTTCAGTGCATTATATGCGGGAGCAATCCCTCCGCTCAGTGATCTTTTTTGAGGCAATCCGACAACAGCAACAATATCTTTCTCATTTTCAAAGGTCTCATGAACCAATCCCAATGCCTTATTATCCAGTTCTGTATCAGAATCAATAAAGAACAATACATCTCCCCTGCTCTTTTCTACACCTGTATTTCTTGCAAAAGCAGGCCCTGAATTCTTCTCAAGTCTTATTACTTCGCAGGGGAATTTTCTTGCCGCCTCATAAGAGCCATCACTACTGCAATCATCAACAACTATGACCTCATAATCCTTGTATAAAGATGCATAAACTGATTCAAGGCATCTTCCGATCACCTTCTCATCATTATGCAAGGCTATTATTACTGAGATCATGAAACCCCTTTCTATTCCCGCGAATGTACCATCTCATAAAAAGATGCCAGAAGATTGCGGTTAATCACCAGTGACAATATCGTATATATTATTATACCAGACATTATGCTTAAAATAAGCAGAAGCAAAGGGCCAAGCCCATAATAACGCAGCATAAGTGAGATAAAAAGCACGGCAACACCCATAATTAAGGTGATAACAAAGACATCTTTTAATATGACTAAAAGTCTGTATACCCTTAAATCCACAATGCCATATGAGATCCTGAGAGATGGATATATTATTACAAAGGAGACAATAGCATAACTGATCGCAACACCGTTTACCCCCCAATTCGTTCCCCAATATATGGCAAAGGCTATTATAAATAAAAAAATGAGGCCCATCTTAAACTGAATATCTGTTCTCCCTTTCGAAAGATACAAGACACCATTGTTTGTGCTGAAAATCTGTATAATTCCGGACACTGACAAGACCTGCAAAAGGAAGATGGCAGGGCTCCATTTTACCCCAAAGAGTGCAGGTATCAGATCAGGCGCCGTAATCAACAGACCAACCATTGAAGGGAAGATAATAAAGCCTGCATGTTGCATGGCTAACAGATAAATCTCTCCAATCCTTGTATTGTCATTCTGAATTCTTGAGAAGACCGGAAATAAGACATTACCTGTAATAAATGAAATCGTTTCGATAGGTAAAGAGATTAACCTCTGGGCGAGCGAAAAAAAGCCAAGGGCCTCTGAACCCAGAAATTTGCCAATCAGCAGTTGAGGCAACCTTTCTGAAAAAAAATTTACAATATTAAAACCGAGATAATTTATGCTGAATTTCATTGTAACCCGGGCTTCGGCCCATTGGAAATGCCGTGAAGGATACCATTTCCCTGAAGACCATAGCAGAAGAACGATAAACAGTTCTTCTGCTATGGTCTGACACACAAGACTCCAGACCCCGTAACCCATGTATGCAAGGACTATCGCTGTAATACCGCTTAGAACCGTGCAACTAATCCTTATAATATAGATAAATCTGAATTCCAGATTCTTAACAATGATAGCATGCGGGATATTGCTTAAGGATGATAAAATGAAAACAGAAGACAATACCATCAACAGATGACTTAATCGCGGCTCCTTAAAGAACATTGCAATCAGGGGGGCTGCAATAATGGTTATGCCGGTTGTTATTATCCCAATGAAGAGATTTAACCAGAAGATACTTGAACTCTCTGCCTGCCCAATCTCCTGTTTCTGCACTACTGCCGAACCACTTCCAAACTCAGCAAAGTACCCGATAAGTACAGTAAATATAGTAGCCATTGCAAGAAGACCGAAGTCTTCCGGTTGCAAAAGACGGGCAAGGATAATAGTGGTTATGATGGAAAGGCCGGACTGGACCGCGCGGTTACCCCCTGTCCACCTTACTCCGGATAGAGTCTTCTCTTTTATATTGAATGAGTCTTCCAGGCATTAACCCCGCTTTAATTCAATGCTGTCAGTTTTTCCCGGGCGGCCTGATAGATTTCTTTAGTATCTTCCCCTTTGGATGTCGCTTTCAGCACTTTTTGATATTCTAACCTTGCAAGTTCGTTTTTTCCCTGTCTTTCGTAGACCCTCGCCAGATTGAAACGTATAATGTGGTTTGAGGGGTATTGTTTAATGCCCTCTTCAAACGTCACTCTGGCCCTTGGCATATCACCCTTGTCAAAATAGACAAGACCCAGGTTATTATAAGAATTGAACTGTCCCCGATCTGTTTTCAGGGCCATTTCATATAACTTCATTGCCTCGTCAACTCTTCCCTGTTTCTGGTATACATCGCCCAGTATCTGAGCGACTGCAGAGTCCTGCGGATAAAGTGATAATACTTTTTTGCCCTGTTTCTCAGCAGCATCTGACATCCCCAATTTAGAGTAGATATACACGAGGTCTGTGAGTGTCCTGTAATCATTCGGCATATATAAAAGCACCTTTTCAAATTCCCTTTGCGCGGCCTCCCACTGCCTGTTAAACATGTAAATGAGTCCCAGTCCCCTTCGGGCTCCTGGATTGCCGGGGTCTTCTTTCAATGCCTTATTTATCATTTTATAGGCATCGTCCAGCTTCCCCATGCCGGCATAGTTTTCCATCAGCAATTCGTAAATTCTCAAATTATGGGGACTGCTGGTCAGCACAAATAATAAATGTCTCGAAGACAATAGCAGATCCCCCTTCTCCCTGTAAACCAGTGCGATGATCTGATTTGCGGTTGCCTCCAGGGGGGCAGTTTTCCATGCCTGTTGAAGAAATTTCATGCCTGTATCCAAGTCGCCCTTCATATAAGAGATTTCCCCAAGCCTGGTCAATGCCCCATAGTTTCCTGGTTCAATCTTCAGGATTGCCTTATATTCTGCCTCTGCACGGTTCTTATCCCCAAGCTTATTGTAATAATTGCCAATATTATAATGTGCCTGGATAGATTCAGGATATTTTATCATCACATCAGACCATAAAGTCAGGTCATTCAGCCATACAGGATTGCGAACTATTGTGCCAGCAGAGTAGAGGGTCACAAGGATGACCGGAAGTCCATAAATAACCGCCTTTTGCAGCCCTGCCTTATGATCCCATCTGGTTTTGAATATTGCCATACCTGCGGCCAGTATCGCCATCACTCCCACACCTGAAAGATACCCTCTATTCTCCTGATAAGGCGTATTCAGGGAAAAAGCTACTACAGGAAGGAGGACGATGAAAAACCATGCAATGAAAAAGGATATGACCTTCCCTGTCCGGTCAGGGTTACGCAGTAAATGCACAGCAAGAACTGCCAACAATAGAATTATGATTAGAGAAAGGAAGAAATAGACATCAAGACTCTCCTGGATGAAGTGTTGAATACTCAACTGAGCAGGAACAATGGTGTGATAAAGATACGTTGCCAGTACCTTAACTTTTGTTACAAAATGAAAACTATCCTCTAGCTTTTTCCCGGCTCCTTCATTAAATGATCCAAAAAAGATGAACCGGGCCATGAAACCTGTCAGGGTACCAATCAGAACAAACGGAAGGTACTGATAAATTTTCCTGAGCAATGATCTCTCAAAATAGTAGTCATACAAGAACAATATCGCTGGGAGTGTAATCGCTATCTCCTTGGTCAGCATGGCCAGGAGAAAAGCGAGAATGGAGGCAATGTAGAAGTAAGATTTTTTCTGCCCCCTAAACCTTACCCAGCAGTAAAAGGACAGCAGGTAGAAGAAGGAGCACATAACGCTCGAACGTGCAGTGATATAGTTCACCACTTCGGAATTAAAGGGGGTGGTGAGGAAGAGAATACCGGCAGCAAGGGGGATGAATAATTTCCCCTCAAGCATGGCATGCATTATAAGGAAAAGGATGAATGCAGACCCCACATGCAATCCAAGGTTGACTAAATGATATCCGAGAGGGTTCAGACCTCCAAAATAGTGGTTTACTGCATAGCTCGCCAGCACCATAGGCCTGTAATGTCGAAACCGTGTGGAAAGTGAACTGAATGTCCTGGGTTCGGTGAAGAAAAGAGGGATATTCCCCGGACTCCTTATATAAGCATTTGTCGTAATGTGATGCCGGTCGTCATAATGAAAGTCATTTTTCAGGGAATTGAAATATATTACCAAACCAAACAGAACAAAGAAAATTAACACTCCCGCCTTAATTGTAAACTGCTTTTCCTGTATCACATCAATACTCATAAATTAATACCTTAAATCATTATAGGCCACTGTACCAAATACAAATGAACAAATAATGTAATTACTGCAATATTGATGCCTATCCATCTGAAATCCGTTCTTCCAGATACTGTATTTTCTTTTGCAGGGCCGGAGTCAGGTTCATGCCTTTCAACCACCTGATCTGCTGTTCGGCCTTCCCAAATTGATTCATATCTATATAAGCGTTGGTGAGCTTGATCCTGATATCAGGCCTTTCAGGGATCAATGCCAAAGCATGTTCCAATGCGACAACTGCCTCCTTTGGATTATTCCTGCGCAATAATGCCTCGCCACGTAAATAGAATACAGCCACCCTTTTATCGTTAGTTGACCAGTATCTATTCGCAGTTGCCGCCTTCAATATCCTCTCTATCTGGAGGTGACTATCAGCACCCATGTAGATGTTATTCCTGGCTATGGCCAGTAGTTGTGACGCAGCCTGTGCCGTTACCGGATAATTGTGTAAACGCCATTCTATCTCGGCAAGAAGGGCCGGCGGCGGGGGCCTTTTCATTGTGTATACAAGAATATTAAGCCCTGCCAGGGGATAACTGGCTTCCCTTGGACTCAATTGCGATGCCATCTGGAAAGAACTGACCGCCTTTTCGTACTGTTTGTAGTAAAACTCTGTATCACCACGCACTGACCAGACCCGACCCGACTCAGCATTGTTTTTTAATTCATGGGATAACAAGCTGTCCATAGAATGCCACTGCCATACCCTCTCTTTAAGAGAACTTACCATTAATATCAGAATCAAAACGATTAATGCATATTTGATGATGTTAATAATATAGTTTGACAGCAGCCTTTGATGGGTCAGGTAATATCCAGCGGCAAACAATATCCCATAACCCGGGAGATAATTACGATGCTCATATATTATTTCTAACGGTATAACGCTTGACTCCAGGAGGTGCCCGCCCAGAAACCACAATACTGCGAAACCAAGGACAATATGTTTCCCCCGGCATAATCCATACAGGCTGATTGCGATGAGAAGGACAATACCTGTTATGGAAGGAAGTGTGGTATAAGGCTGCAGCAGTCCATAAGAAAATTCAAAGTCCATATGAAAGAGACTCATAATCCCTGCATCAGGTAATAGAATGAGGCGTATATAATAGAATAGTACCCTGCATTCAGTAAGGAGCCTTTCCCAGACAGTGAAACCTCGGACAAGTCCGGCCCCTGACAGGTCAATACCTGTTTTGATGAGATAAGCAAATATCGCCAGGCTGGGAAGTATTAAAATGGCTGAAACAAGGTATCGTGAAGATGGCATAGTGCCGGGATGGAACTTGAAGCGATAAAACACGCCCTCGATAACAAGCAGCAGGAGTGGCAGGAGGACACCATTTTCCTTGCTTAATGCTGCCAGTACGCCCCCAAATACTACTGCACCTGCCACCCACCATAACCCCTTCATATCTCCGAGCAGCAGCTTCTCACGGCCTCTGATATAGGCAACAGCCGCATAGACAGAGAAGAGGGCGGCCAGTTCGGTCATGCGCTGCACTGCATACAATACTGTAGAAACATGCAGCGGGTGAAGCGCCCAAAGGGCGGTTATAAATAAGGCAGTCCACCATCTCCTTCTATCATCAGCTATTCCAGCCCGTCTCAGGAGACCGATTGTCAGCAGGAAAATACCGCAAGTGGTCAGTATATGTATGAAAATGTTCGTCAGTTTAATTGAATAAGCATCTGTGTTGCCGGCAATGTAGTAATTTAATGAAAAACTTATCATGGCAATGGGGCGATAAAGGATACCTGATTTTTCCGAGAAGGCAGCCGCATAGATTGCCGGCAGGCTGAGGTCAGTTAATTTTAATTTGGTATTGGCTGTAAGTCGTGCAAGATCGTCCAGTATATAAGGGCCGCCTGTGCCAGGATAGTACAGTAGAAAAATAACCCCCGCAAGCACCAGAAAGGCAATAAATGGAAATGAGTTTTCCTTTTTTACAATCATTGAAATTATTTAATAAAGTTGTTAATATAGCAAATTCGTATGAACGGACGCATCTTAACACTTCTGATATTTTCAGTCATCATATATTCCAACTCTCTTTTCAACTCCTTTGTATGGGTGGATCATACCCAGATCCTTCAGAAAGAACATATTATACAAGACTTGGATGGCCTTGTGAATACCTTTACAAAAGGGATGCCGGGATTTTCTGCCTCAGTCAAAGGCGGATATTACAGGCCAATCATAAATCTATCATACTCCATAGACTACTGGATATGGGGACTTACCCCTTTCGGATTTCATCTTACCAATGTCCTGGCGCATACACTTACAGGGATAATACTCTACCTTATTCTACTGAAGATGCTTGAACAAGAATATGCAGCATTTTTTGCATCTCTCCTCTTCCTTGCGCATCCAATACACACAGAGGCAGTTGCATGGGTATCAGGGAGGGCTGACATGTTCTTCACCCTCTTCTATCTGTTATCTTTATTGTTTTATATACGGTCATCTGCTTCCCAACAAAAGGCTGCTTCTGTGCGTAATTCATATCTTTTATCAGGGTTATTCTTTATCCTCGCCCTTCAGTCAAAGGAGATGGCAATAACACTCCCCCTTATAATCATCCTTTATGATGTTTGCTTTCGTGTCAGGGACAAATCGTTCAGCCTTTATCATAACATCAAATCATATATATTCTATTTTGGGATACTGGCAGGATATTTAATCTTCAGATTATCCATCCTCGGCGGTGTGGGCTCAGGACAGACCCTTCCAGGCAACAGCATCATTATCTCAATCTATACTACATCCCGCATCTTCGTTGAATATATATGGAAACTGATATTACCTGTGAACCTGGCCGTGTCTGATGTTGTACGGCTGGCATACACCATTATGGACCCGACTGTAATTGGCTCTTTAATCCTCCTTCTTCTGCTGGTAATCGCCGCTTTCCTCTTATATCGCTCTAAACCAGTCCTTACATTTGGTATCTTATGGTTCTTTATCACCCTTATACCAGTATCTAATATTGTCCCGGCCCTTCACCTCAAGGCTGAACGATTTCTATACCTTCCATCTATTGGGTACTGTATAATTCTTGTGTGCATTCTAAGCAGCTCGTATAACATTATCAGGGATAGACTGCCTAATTTAAAATGGGCTTTTATAGCCGCTGGAGTTATAATAACATCGTTCTATAGCCTTTTGACTTTTGACAGAAACTTTGACTGGAAGGACGACCTGACTATATTTTCAGATGCTGTAAAGAAAAGTCCTCTTACAAGGGAGGCATATGCCGAACTTGGGGTCACCTACCGGGAAAAGCAACGATATAAAGAAGCGGAGATGGCCTTTCTTGCTGCCCTTAAGGAACGTGAAGGTTACACTGCCTTTGTACAGCCGCATGCAATGCATCAGAATCTTGCTGAAATATATTTTATTACCGGACAGTCTGTCAGATCGGTAGATCACCTCCTCTGGCTTGGCAGGTACCATCGTAACAGTTATGAAGTACAGAGAGACCTTGGCCTGGCGTATCTAAAGATCGGCCAACCTGACTGGGCGCTCACAAAGTTCAGGCAGGCACTGCTTACAGCGCCGAGGGAGCCCAGGCTTATGGAAGTCTTTCAACGGGCAATTAAATTTGCAGAGACATCACCGGTTACACCTGAAGGCATCGGGCTTCAGGTGTGGCTAAATAAGGAGATGGTGCATTATGATCTGGGTATAGCCAATATGCAATTGAAAGAATATCATTCAGCCATAAAAGAATTCTCTAAAGTCATTACCATCAATCCGTCATCTCCGGAGGCCCATGCCGGTATCGCAAAGGCAAAGAGGGAATTGGGTCAGTAGACTATTTCTCAATCTTGTAAACTGCAGTCAGAATCTCTCCGGTAACAGGATGTGTATAACCGCCGACCAGTTTGAAATCTTTAGGAACAATACGCGGAGTGAACAGGAATTTCAACTTTGGCCTCAGGTTATAATCTATATCCCGGTCTACGACTATATAATCTATCCCATTACTCCTCGCATAACTGATAACACCTTCATACGTAGACGGGGTTAAATAATATATGCCATCTGCATGATATACAATAAAAGGCACCCTTGACATTGCCCGTACAGGGTGTGGTAAATTTTCCTTCATCCATATCCCTGTCTGTTTTCTTATATCTACCGGCCTCTTTTCCTCCCAGGGCTTATGGAGACCTGCTGAAACAATGCTGTACTGGGGGATAAAGGATAGCAACGCTATCGTTACAGTAACAGGCAGAATGATCCTTTGCAGGGAGTTCCCCTTTGCAAATTTGCCCAGCCATTTGCTTACAGTCACAACCCCGCCTGCTGAAAGAATTAATAATAAAGGCAGGATAGGGGAGAGGTATCTCATGCGTTCATCTATAAGCGGAGATGGCGGAAGGAGCAATAGAGACAAAAAGTAGAGAATAACAACTGACAACAGGACCAGTGCATTAATTGATTCCCTGCCCCTTAGCCCCTTCCCTATCACTTTCATGCCAACGATTACAAAAAGTCCGGCAACTGTAAGCATTCTAAACAGCATATATGAGTAGTGACGCAGGTTAACAAATATTTTATGTGTCATCTTCTCATAAAAACCCTTCCCTGTTTCTTCAACTTCAAGAAGCTCCCATCCGGCTACTGTCTCAACACCCTCTTCCATGACTACATCTTCAATGCTTCCATAAGAGGCGGTAAAAGTCCACTTGCCAAAAAAAGAATGCATATAGATAAGGTAAGGACTGATAATGAAAAAGAACCCTAAGAATAGTAAGGCAATCATGGCAGCCATCTTTTTAGACCCGACTCTACTAACTATGGAGTGAATAAATATCCATCCTCCAAGTATAATCAGCAGGATCACCCCAGGTATTCTCGTCATATAGGCTAATCCTATAATAACACCTGATATGAATATCAATACATAGTTGTTCTTGCCTAAAGCATATAAACAGACAGTAATGGCCGAGACAAACAGTAAAATGAACAGCGCCTCGGTATACATTGCGACAGACCAGTTTATCATCACCGGGCTTAAGGATATAAATACAGAGCTGAGCAATGCCGCCTTTTCACCATAAATTGACCTTGCAAGGAAAAACACCGGAATAATCAGTAAAACACCAGAGATAAGAGAAACAATCAGTGCAGCCAGTTCAAAGCTCTTCGATACAATATATATCGCGCCTGTAACCAGGGGATATAGAGGAGGAAATACAACCTCAATTCCTCCCCTGAAGTCAGTAGAAAGTTTACCACTAAGTATAGATTTGCTTATAGAGAGATAGGTGCACGCATCAGGATAAATTACTTCTGTGCTTGAAAAAAGGATGCGCAACGCAAGAGCAATAACTATAAGTAATTCAAGAATAATTATAGTCTTTTTACTTTGCATCTTTGGCGCATCTGAACCCATATGTCCTGTGACTGTAATCCGGACGTGAAAAAGACCTTGCTGCCGCTCTTCCATGAAGTTTACCAGGCTGCAAAAATGACGCCCCTTTTATTACATAAATATCCCTGGAATATCTGCCATCGTTGATTGTGTTGCCAGGATATGGTAAAAAGGATGATGATGTCCATTCGGACAGGTTTCCCGTCATATCATAAACCCCATATGGACTTATGTCCTCAGGATGACTTCCTACCGGGGAAGTCCAGCTAATCTTCATGTTTTCGCTTACATGCGCCATGGAGGAATCATACCTGTCTCCCCAGGGCCAGCGGCGGTTGTCTGTTCCTCTTGCGGCCTTCTCCCACTCAAACTCTGTCGGAAGCCGCTTCCCTTTCCATTGGCAAAAATCAGTCGCGTCAAACCATGATATATAGTTAGCCGGATATTGGTTAAGTTCCGGCGGGTCGAAATATATCTCAGGCGGAAACTCTTCCGCGAAATTTATGTCACCAAGCCAAGTCTTGTCTGTCGTCTTGAGATACTCTTTGTACTCCCCTATTGTCACCTCATATTTATCAATATAAAAGGCCCTGAGAGAGACTTTATGGCCCGGTTCTTCAGAGACTCCATAATCTTCTCCGCGTTTACCATCTTTGACTGCTCCAGAGCCTGCTATAAACTCACCTGCCGGGATTAAGACCATTTCATCATGAGATACCGTTTCTGCCCCTGACTCTGGTCCGGCAGCAACAAGAATCCCCGTTAATAGAAATATATAAGGCCATAACATCAGCAGCCTTCCACACATTGGAAGTTAAGGAGTTCTACAGGCGCTGCATAAAAGCATGAATTCATATCTATACCGTGACATGAAAGATAACACCTCATTACCGGCCGTCCCGGAAATGAGACTGTATCCAGAAACCATTTTGCCTTTTCCCCCCAACTCCCTGAAACGAGTTTCGGCGCAAAGTTTACGAGATGAGTGGAAACCACTCCATCCACTATCCCATCTTCCGCATCATCGGGAAGTTCTCCGCCTGCACCATTTCCATATATAGTGTTGGTCGCTTCAACATTGCTATGAACATTGTTGTGGCACTCATGACAATAGGCGCTTCCAGCCTTGAGATGAAACTTGTGAAGATTCCCGGTCCAGGAACCTGCAGGTGTGTCCGTCTTAACTCCCATAAAGTTGGTCCATTTTATTTCACCATAAGCAGTGGATTCATTTCCAACAAACGGATCAAATGCCCTTCTGTCATGACACTGGAAACAGAGATAAAAATTGTTATAAAAGGAGGCATTAAACCCCGGCCCATATAAGCTGCGGGCGGGATCGTCAATATTAGTATTGTATCTGCTCCTGAGTATGCGTGGTTGACCTGATCCATGAGGTCCCTGCGGCAATGTCGGGTCATCATTAATCACCTCTGTGAAGTAGAGGCTGTTGGGAGGAAAGTCTGTGGCCCTTCGGAAAGAGGTCCCGTCAGGCTGACCAGTCAGGGGGCCCTTAACAGTAGGTCCAAAGGCACTATTATTATGACAGTCAGTGCAGGTGATCGTTATTTTCTGCAGAGTTGCTGCCGGGTTATTATCACAGTCTCCCACTATACCTGAAGGGTTAGAATCGCTATCCTTAAGATTAAATGCTACCGCGAGCTGCTGACACAACGCCGCTGTACCGTTTCGTCCCGGAGCTGCAACAGGATGAAAGGATGCATTCCTGATCTGCTGGGTATGACCCTGCCCTATGTCAGGGGTTTCCGGATTAAATTCCTTTCTTTTATTACTGTATCCCTTCATGGAGAAGTCAGGGCTTGTCGTCATACCACTGTACAAGCTCGACCTCCTGTCGGTATCATCAGGATATCGGTCACCAAAGAAGAGGTTAGTATAACTATCCCCATGACACCTCAAACATACTTCGTGCACATAAGGCTCCCTGCTGTTGCCTGGTATCTTCGCACCGACCACATTACCATTAATATCTATACCGTTCATCCCCTTAAGCCTGTTTGTCCTCGTAACCTGATGAGGGTTGTGGCAGTCCACACATTCTACATGCACAGTATCCTTAATAGTGGAGCCCGGAGGATATTCATTAAACGGGGGCGGGGTATGGCTATTGAGTTCAATCCCTTCCTGTGGGCGGCTCACAAACACCGGCTCATGCCCCTGCCCCATAGTAACATTCATTGCGCTGCCCGTCCCCCCGCGGCCAAGGTTTTTATCCTTATAAAATTCACTCCTTATATTTGGAGGTGCGTTAGGAGGATTTCCCATTTCAGAAGGCGGCCTGTGACACAGATAGCAGGTATTCTCTATCGCCGCCTGGTTGTTGACATCAACTCCTTCACGCAGCAGCCTCTTTGCCCCCTGTGTTGTATGGGGATCATGGCAGGCCCTGCACGCATATTGCCTCACTGTATGGGTCCCATCAAAATTGTATGCATTTGCGGATGTCGGATTGGCCGGTGGAACAAAGACTGCTGTATCATGTGAACTTCCATTCCATCCAGGCTTATCATGGCAGTAAAGACACAATATCTTACTCGCCGAAGGATAGTTCGGGTCTGCAGGATCATTATTAAAGGAGCTCGCCCTCAAAAACTTTGGATATGTAGCAGCATGAGGGTTATGACAGGATGTACACTGTACAGAGTCAGATTTGCCTGGATCCCCACCGGGGTATCTGCGCATCGGCGACAGAGGAGTAGTGTCACCTACCCCCGAAGGTGCAATAAGCGCAGGACCCGGGTCCACAAGTTCCTCATCACGCATTGCAAGGGATGAATCGTATATAAAGGAGACCGGATGATCATTCTGCAGGTTGGTTCCTATAACCCTCGTATCCCCTGTTGCAACACCTGCTCCAACGGGAATAGTTCCGGCACCCCCTGCAGGAGGATGACCTGTTGGATAAATCATGTCCATTGATTGGTAACTTATCCCTGAACCTGGTGGATTAACCACAGTCCCCAGGGCTATGGTCCCGTCATGGCATGACAGACACAACCTCGAGTAACCTGTCGGGGCATTAGGTTTCGGAGGATTTACCTCAAAACCCTCAAAGCTTGTACTCCAGACCTGGTCGTAGAGGATGTATCGGGCTGTAGAAAGCCTTCTGTTCCATAAGGGGGCCTTTAACCCCGCAGCCTCTTCATCTCCGACAGCTCCATGCGGAGTATGACAGAAGATACATATTTCTGTTGTCTGTTGTGTAAATACAGCACGGTCTGACGGACCTATCGAGGATAGATTATGTTTCGTATTCCTGATATCCTCAAGCACTGAAGGAGTCAATGGTACTGGAACAGGCGGCGGGGATGGAGGAACCTGAGACCGGGTGTTTTTATCCGGATAGAGGAGAATGTAAATAACAAATACTGCGGAAATTATGACTGATGGTATCAGATATCTTTTGAGAATAAGTATTTTCTTCATCTAAGCGCTTTTGATTATACAGGCAACCACAAGAATTAGTCAATATTTTGAAACTGCTGTACGCAGTCTCAAAAACACCAATGGCAATAATAACAACATAATCTCCGGCAGAGATGCCCCTCTATCCGGAGGTTTGTTGCCGGCCGCTTTTACTGTTCCGCACCCAAAGCCACTGCCGCCACCTGAACTGGCACTTTCGGAGGCACCCCCTGACAATACGAGGGACAATGACCTTGGTCCTTCTCCATCAGATACAAACATATAGTTTGATATCTGCATAACATCTGTCTCAACAGGCACACCGTCAACATTGACTTTATCATTATCCCTCAGCACAAGCCGCTCACCAGCCTTTAACATTCCCTGCGGCATTATCCAACTTACCACCACATCTTTCCCTTCCGGTACTGAATCTATAACCAAATCCCATTGGACGTTCTTTTTTACCGGTCCGCGTATATCTTTCCATAGGGTATTAAACTCACTCTCTTTAGAAGTTGTGGATAGCTTTGGAGAGAAAAATGCCCTCAGGAGCGGCCCTTTTTCAGGATCAGGTGAATTGGTCAATGCAGGGGCATCCCAGATGTTATCAAAACCATCCGTAGCACCGGACTCTATACCGGCAACAACTCTGGTGTATATCTTCTCTCCGGTATCTGCAGAGGTGGTAATCTCTATCGGGACCTTCCAGGCATAGGCAGAGCTAAGACTGATAATAAAAAATAAAAATGCAACAGTACAAAGAAAAATATAAGAATCAGTTTTAAATCTTGATCTGTTATTCTGATTTTTTAATCTTAATCTTTCCATTTTTCCTATGGTCTCCTGAATATTAATTCCACTCCATCTTCAGAACCAGCATAAATCCAGTATCCAGCCCACGGCTCCAGCGCTGCCGGCGGATCATCATTAAAAGAGGCAAAGTCATAATTTGAAGCTTTAAGATTGTATATAGTATTACCAATCCACCCCCCCCTGACTGCCTCATTGTATGGTCTTATCTCACCAGTAGTCTTGTTTTTTACCAGAATGTCTTTCAACAAGACTGACTGATTATAGGGTGTTCCTATCATACTCCACCCCTCCTGCAGCACCACCTTATGTTCAGCCCCCTCCATCAGCAGGCCATTAATACTTAAAGCGATATTGTCTGCGTAAGAATACAGCAAATATCCAAATCCCGGCAGGATAACATCCTCTAAGTAATATTGCGGTGGTGTAATACCAGGGTAGTATGAATACCAGCGATAAAGGGCAACATTATCGCCCAGGACTGGAATGAGCGAGTCTCTTCCATTTGGCACAGGCATCAATGGGAAGGATATAAGGTTGTATCCTTTCATCAATTTCATGGATGAGGCCGATTCTACGAATCCTGACAAACCATTTTGTGATAACAGGGGTGATGTGACTATATTGGATACAGGAGATATGTATCCTCCGGCATCCATACTCTTTATGGCGACACAATACGGTTTATCCGGTGACAACCCTGTCAGTGTATAGGTATGAAGCACACCTGCCTGCGGCCTCGGTTCACTATCAGCCTCTGCAGATTTATCCCAATCCAGCCCGGATGGATCAGTACAACCTTCCATATAACGGAGATCATATTTGGCGGAAGTGCGTGTGAGGCTGTTATCAAACGGCGCAGTCCATGTAAACAGTAATGAAGTATCAGTAAGATAATATACGCGGAGATCTTTTATTGCCTCAGGTGGTTTTGTATCTTCCGGTTCTACTACAGTAATCCGGAAGGTTACTGAATCGGACGCATCATTTATGTCTTTGACAATAATCTTAAAATCATAAATACCCGGCACAATCAACACCCCTGATATGATTCCCCGCTTCTGATCAAGCGAAAGCCCTTCAGGCATGTTTCCTTTAATATCCCACCTCAACGGTTCACTGCCGCCGGCGACTGAGAGCTGGGTATTATAAGCCCTGCCTGTAATCCCGTCAGGGAGGCTCAGTGTATCTATCTTTGGCATCGGATTTATATCTATCTGATATTCACGTGAGATGCTATAACCAATTACAGGATCATCCCCTCTTACAGTAAATATATATGTCCCTGTTTCCATAGGAATGCCTGAAATATCGCCGGTTAATGGATCTGTATTAAGCCATGGAATAGGCGTTCCATCTTCAATACTCCACCATGGATTACCTCCGGCAGCGGATAATCTCGCATTATAAGGAGTTCCAATTGTGGCATCCGGAAGAGTAAAAGGCAGTATAGTAAGCCCTGCTACATCCATACGCAACTCAAAATAATGGATACCATATTTCTTGCCTGATTCGAAGACGTTTGTATAAGAATACCTGTTTGTAGTTAACATATCGAGGGATAGGGACGTGTCAGAAAGATCAACAAGGCTTATGTTCAGATTCTCAGGCTTGCCCTCAAAAGACCATGTCACTTCGACAGTCCCGTGATTAAGGGTTGACAGCACTGGAAACTGCCAGACCTGCGTTGTCCCTAACGACCTGATATCCCTCCAGAGTGAACAATGATAACGCCCATATCCAGTGTCCGGGTAATGGCACGCCCATCCGTCTATCATACCGTCATCGTTCTTATCCTCCGGAGCAGTGCCATGGATGAACATGGATTGTACCGGGTCATCCGTCTCAACCATTGCAAGGGTATCCCATTCACCATCAAATCCGTCAGTTGCCTCCTGCCGGACTCCGGCAATAAGATGGTTCCACACCGTCCCATCGGCCCCCTTACTGTCAGGGACAGAGACCCTGATATGCACACGCCAGTCTGTATCCGAGGCATAGGCTGTACATGTAATGCTAACGAAGGCCAGCATTGTTATCAGTATCCGTCTTATCACCACTCCACCTTTCCCCTCACCATCTCCCATTAGATTTTATTGCGGAATAAGCAGCTCAAATGTCGCCCCGCCGACAACATGCAGCCTCATCCAGTATGCCTTCCATGGCTGCATAACAAGGCTGCAGCTTGTACCCAAAGGTTCTCCGGTCCTATCCCTGTCACAAACCTCGTACGTATAATTAATGCCGTTATATGTATAAACAGAACTGTCTATCCAGTTCCGCGCTGTAACCGCATCCTGAAATGTCGCCACATCCACATTATTGCCGCTGGTCCTCTTTACGTATAGCCCCTTCTCTATTAACCCGCCAACATCCCTTGAACTGAAGTTGAGCTCCCTGTCAAAGGGAGCGCCTGTCATGTTCCATCCTTCCTGCAGCGGCAGCACGTAGCACTGAAATGAGCCGCCCAGATCATCCACACAGCTCTGAGCAGCGGCTGGATCAGAACCTGCCGGCACATCAAGGATGGTATTTCCGGATGGGGCCCATAGAAAATATCCAAGCCCTTCTTTGACAGATGTTAGTTTCAGACAAGTATATTTCGTGGGATTACCGCTGTATGGCGTAGGCTCACCGTCATAACACCCGCTGTCAAAGTTAGGCCCCCTTGAATCCCACCAGTAGACGGCCAACTGCCCCCCCACATCATCTCCAAATACATCCACAGGAGTTGACGGAATTGGATTATATGGGACAGAAACCATATTATATGCATACGGATTAAGCGCCGTAAGACCGCCTGCGACATTGGAGAACAGAGACTTGTTACGCGCCTCATCAAGCGTCTTTATGGCGAAGTAAAACCTCGTGTTACTTGTCCTGTCCTCTATTACCCCCCACCCTGTATCAATGTCGTTGTAAACAGATACGATATAACACTCTTTCATCCCAGCCTGCTTAGGAGGCGCCAAATCATCTAAAACATCAGCAAGAGGAGCAGTAGAAAATGTACGCTGCCCAACTCCAGGCGTAATACCATCGTCAACTATATACCTCTTTGAATAACGGAGTTCATATTCTATTGCAGACCCCGATGCAAGATTTGTCCCATCATCAGCCGGTGCAGTCCAGCATAGGGTAACCGTATCCCTGGTTGAATCTGTAACAGAAAGATCTGTTATCATTCCCGGCCTTGTTGTATCATTTGATACCAATGTACGTGCAGGACATGCAGGACATTCAGATACAGAGGATACATTGCCTGCCTCATCATATGTCTTTAAGGCAAAATAGTGATTCGTATCTGCAAAGAGCTGCTGAACAGTACACGACTCAGCGCCTCCTGCACCCCTCGGATTTGCAAGATCGCTTCCATCAGTCCTGCAGCTTCTAACCTTTTTAGCATTTGCAAAATTGCCATCTGTAATCGGTGAAGTTGAATAGCGAAGATCATACAAGGTCGCTTTTCCAATATTCCCATCGTCCCCCGGCGCTGTCCATGAAACCGTTACAGATGTAGCCGTTATACTGCCAGTGCTCAGGACTACAGAGGACGGCTGGGTGGTGTCCGAGCTGTTTACAATCGCCTTTACAGAATCAACTTTTGTGCCATCCCCGGAAGAGCGGATGTCAAACAGGATTGTCTGGGAACCTGTGGTAAATGTAGAAGGCGGGATTATCCTGAATGTAAAAAATGGCATCTCACCACCGTTATAAGCAGAGGGATTCCCTGCAGTTGCTGTTGGAATGGAAACCGGGGGCGTACTATGTTCAGCGATGCTTCCATCATTGAGCCTCTCCTGCATTACTACCGTCCAACCTGACAGGGTACTCCATGATAAGTCGTACCTGTCCTGTATATTCCCCTCGTTCTGCACCCCAACCGTTATCCCGCGTGCAGAGCCTGCTGATATATCTATAGCAGTGCAACCTCCACCGCCTGAACCGGGTTCGGCGTAACTGTCATCACCTGATCCTGCTGTCCCGCAACCCGCCCCCATCACTCCGTAATCTGTAATCACTCCCCCTGCATCATAACCAAAACCATATATGAGTCCGTCAACCTTGTACACCGCTCTAAGATTTAGTCTCGCGGTTAAAGAATCCAGGTCGGTTCCGCTATCCGAACGGATGTTCAGGATAAAATCCGCTGTAACAGGCGCCCCCTTCGGGATAATCTTCAACGTATATGTTGCAGCATTACCACTGTTGGGGGGTGATGGTATAGAAGCTGTTCTCCATCCAAAAGCTGGGTTTGTAATATCGCGGTCTCTGGTACCATCATTTATCAGTACAGTCCAGCCATCAGGCGCAGGCTCGGTGAGTGAAAAGGTGTATCTATCAGATATATTGCCTTCATTCTGCAGGATTATATTGTAGGTAACAATATCTCCGGGATTACCATCCTTCTGTGCCGATATACCTCCACTCCCTCCCCGGTCAGGGTCGTACAGATTGTCACCACCTCCATCAATAATGCCATCCGCCTTATAGATAGTGTTGATACGCGTGGACGCCTTTATAGAATCAACCTTCGCATAGTCATTTTCTGAGCGGATATTCAGGATGATATCCTTTATCTCCCCGCCCGGCGCGTAAGGGCTGGGGGTAACCTTCATGGTATAGGCATTCAGGGAACCGGCATTGATATTTATGGAAATGGGAGAAGTGAGGTCAGCAGCGCCGTCATTCAGATAAACTGTCCAATTGCCTGAGACATCTGACGGGGTATTCCATGATACGGCATATGTATCGTCAATGCTCTCAGGGGTCCCGTCATTCTGGATCTGGATATCGTATGTAAGGGGCTGTGTAATGTTGAATCCCGGGTCTGTTTCCTTTTCAAAAGCCCCCCCTGCGCCGGAACCGAAGTCCCCATAGAGATTGTTGCCATCACCCTCAACAGTTACATCCGGCTGATAGACAGCCCTTGAGGTCAAATAACCGATACTGTTATCCAGAAAGACAGGGGTCAATGTACCACTTGTTGAGATAAGAAAAACCCTGTATTGTATCCACCGGTCATCATCGCCACTCCTGTGGATCTGGTTAACAGCCTCCGTCCCTGCGAAATCGGTGTAGGTATCCGTAAAAACAGAATTGATGTCATAGGTATAGGAAGTGCCTGAGTCGAGCGTAATCAGCCGGCTCGCAGCATTAATCGCTGTAATCTTCTTCACGTCCATCTGGAGTGGGTCTGCACTATTCGTCAGGGTGACACGGCTCCCCACTTTAAAATTTGAAGTATCAGCTACAGTAATCTGTCCGACCCCTCTTGGGGCGGAAAAGGTCGTGCCATGAGGGCCATACCATGCACCCCATACGGCATTGTCCGGGGAGGTTCGCAGTTGAAGAACTATATCTGTCCCATCCGGGAGGTTTTCCGACCATTTCCACCGGTTGACGGCATTGGTGTCATCTGTAGTGTCATAGGGAGAGCTTGTGAGCGACTGGAGAGATGGTTTAACTTCATAAAGAATGGTCACATCTTCAAGAGCCGGGTCATATGCCGGATCCACCGCCGGCCTGCTAAGGATGGCCTTGTATCTCATATACCTCTCGCCGTTATGTCCTGAATAGATTGCCGCGCCGGAGTTCTCATAAAAGGTATTGGGTGTACCATCCGGTCCCACGAAGTTCCATGTCAGATTGTCGCTATTCGTGGCAATCTGAAACCTTACACCCGATCCCGGAGGCAGTGCAGCATTCCATTCTATGAAATTGAAAAAGCCCCCTCCAGATCTGAGATCTAAAGTGGGTGATTCATAAAACCCGGCAGCCTTACCATACTGAAGTGTCACATCATTCAGTACCGGGCTGTCTTCAGGATTGACTGTCGGCTTCTCAAAAAAGGCCTTATATTTGAAATAACGGTCACTGTCATGGCCTGAATAGATAACCATACCAGGGTTCTCATAGAAGGTATTCGATGTCCCGTCAGGTCCAATGAAGTTCCATGTCTGGTTATCATTATTCGTAGCGATCTGAAGCCTGAGATTCGCCCCTGCAGGGATCGCTGCATTCCATGCAATTGTGGTAAAGA
>MHEI01000118.1:23340-39385 GCA_001805165.1 Nitrospirae bacterium RBG_16_43_11
TAAATGAAGGTGACTCGTAAGTTCCATGTAAAGAAGAGACTAAACCATAGGAAATGGTCACATCATTCAGCTTTGGGCTGTCTTCAGGATTGACTGTCTGCCTCTCAAAAAAGACCATATATTTAAAATAGCGGTCACTGTCATGACCTGAATAGATAACCGCGCCAGGGTTCTCATAGAATGTATTGGATGTCCCGTCAGGACCAACGAAGTTCCATGTCTGGTTGTCGGTGTTCGTGGCAATCTGAAACCTGAGGCTCGATCCCGCAGGGATTGCGGCATTCCATGAGATGGTAAGAAAAATCCCGCCTTCTAAACCCGCATCAAAGGAGGGGGATTCGTAAGTTCCGGTGGTGATCCCATCGGCAAGTTCCAGATATGCCCCGTTGTCCGGATTTGGAACCACCACATCAAAGGCATCCACAAGTACATAGGTGTTAGAAGAACCGGGGTTCTTCTGCCCGCTGACCTCAATCTTCAGTGTATGACTGGCGTTAATCAGGCCTGATACACTCCAGAGAACCTGCTGAAACTGAGCTGTACTTCGGTAAAGGTCTATACTCTCCTGAAACTCACCATCCAGATAGACATTCGCTATGCCGGCAGTAGGAGTCTTCATCCCAATCCAGCTTACCATTGTGCCGGTGAATGTAATACTGAGTGTAGAATTAATAGTATTTGAATATGTATAACTGCCACCAGAAGCGCTGGCATTTGTAGTTGTCGGCCATGTACCGGTCTTTGCAATAGTCTGGCTGGTGTCCTCATATCTCGCGGTTGAAGAGGTCCCCTGGCCGACAAGCCTCAGACCGGTCAACGTCCCCCTGTCTAAATCCCCTATATCCGAGGTCTGGGTCCATGACCTGATACCATCTTCCAGTATCAGATAGGCATTTTCATCCGGATTTGGAATCACCACATCAAAAGCATCCACAAAAATCCAGGTATTAGATGAACCGGGGTTCTTCTGCCCGGTGACCTCAATCTTCAGTGTATGACTGGCGTTAATCAGGCCTGATACACTCCAGAGAACCTGCTGAAACTGAGCTGTACTGCGGTAAAGGTCTACACCCCCCTGAAACTCCCCATCCAGATAGACATTCGCTATCCCGGCAGTGGGAGTCTTCATCCCAATCCAACTTACCATTGTGCCGGTGAATGTGATACTGAGGGTAGAATTAATAGTATTTGAATATGTATAACTGCCACCGGAGGCGCTGGCGCTGGAACCGCTCGACCATGTACCGGTCTTTGTGATAAGCTGGCTGGTCTCCTCGTATCTCGCGGTTGAAGAGGTCCCCTGGCCGACAAGTCTCAGACCGGTCAGCGTCCCCTCACCGAAGTCCCCTGCATCTCCAGTCTGTGTCCAGGATCGGATCCAGTCCATAAAGGTCAGGTAGGCCCCTGCATCCGGGTTGAAAACCCAGACATCAAAGGCATCCACAAAAATCCAGGTATTAGAAGAACCGGGGTTCTTCTGCCCGGTGACCTCAATCTTTAGTGTATGACTGGCGTTAATCAGACCTGATACACTCCAGAGAACCTGCTGAAACTGAGCTGTACTGCGGTAAAGATCTATACTCTCCTGAAACTCACCATCCAGATAGACATTCGCTATCCCGGCAGTAGGAGCTCTCGTCCCAATCCAGCTTACCATTGTGCCGGTGAATGTGATACTGAGGGTAGAATTAATAGTATTTGAATATGTATAACTGCCACCGGAGGCGCTGGCGCTGGAACCGCTCGACCATGTACCGGTCTTTGTGATAAGCTGGCTGGTCTCCTCGTATCTCGCGGTTGAAGAGGTCCCCTGGCCGACAAGCCTCAGATCGGTCAGCATCCCCTTGTCGAAATCCCCTATGTCCGAGGTCTGGGTCCAGAAGAGTGGTTGATTGGAGATGAAAATGCTCCCTGTGGAAATATCTGTGTAAGTATCTTTATTGAAGAATTTGGTCCATCCCGCCTGGTCACCTGGATGGAGTGCAATTCCGGAACTGCTCTGGTCAAGACCGCCTGACCAGTCTGTTTGATCCCATACAAAATTCGCAGATAGGGCTATGTCAGAACTTATCAATATTAGAAGGGAGATTAAGATCGTCAGATATATCTTTATCTTTTCCGTCATTATGCTCTAAAATATTGCAATTAATATACCACTATTCCCCTGATCCACTAATCCGCTCTTTTACACCCCGCAGCCCGGGGTCTGTCTTTAACGCAGTTTTATAGTAATCCACAGAAAGGGCCTTTTTGCCTTCTGCCTCATATATTAGTCCAAGCCTGTAATAGGCGCTGGCCTCGGAAGGTTTTATTTGTGTAACCTTCTCATACATTTCCTTTGCCCTGTCAGTGTCCTTTCGCCTCAGATAGATTTCAGCAAGCGCCATATAAGGTTCTGTGTAATAGGGACTTAACTCCAGCGCCTTCATATAATTGGCAATGGCCGGTTCAATATCATTATTAAGATAATATGTCGTCCCGAGGTTATAGTATGCCCTGTGAAAATCAGGCCTCAATTCTATCGTCTTTTTAAACATTGCAATAGCAGTTATGGTGTCCCCCTTTTCTCCATATATAATCCCGATCCTGTTATAGGCCTGATACATTGCAGGATAAATCCTGAGTGCCCTCTGAAAATATTCGAGCGCCCTGTCATTCTCCCCTCTGTCCATGTAGAACAGACCGAGAGCATGGTATGGTTTGTATGCATCAGGATATTTTACCAGCACATCAGACCAGAGCGTATACTCATCCTGCCATACCTTATTACGGTTAAAAGTCGTTATTGAGTATACTATTAATAAAAGGGCAAGGCAAAGGGAAACTATAGCAGGGGTAGAAACAGACATACCTGCCAACCCTGACTTTCGTATGAACCATCCCATTATTAATGCCACTACAACAGCAAAAGATACCGCGGCAAGATATCCCCTGTTCTCCTGAAAAATATCGTTAAGGGGAAAAAGTGTCGTAGGAAGAAGGGTTACAAAAAACCATAGGGAAGAAAAAGATATGATGCGCCATTCATGTCTGTTTGACCTTGCAAGAATAAAGGTCATAACGCCTATAATAGCCAGCAGGGCAAGAGACAGCAGCACCCTCCAGTCCATTATAGAAGTGGAGACATCTATGTCGTGATATACACTCTGCCCGACCGGGGAAATAAGCATTATTATATACTTAACCAGTACCCTGGTCTCTGTAAGAAGGTTTATGTATATATCGCGATTTAAAACCGGTATGGCAAAGACACCATATTTTATCTTTCTGATCAAAAAATAGGGGACAAGTACTGATAGTATAAAGGGGAGATAGGGGATGTATGTCCGCCAATTAAATAAAGTACGGAGTGCAGACCGCGAAGTGCGGTATGGATGAAAAAAGTAGAGATCATATAACCACAATATGACAGGCAGTGTAATCACTACCTCCTTCGAAAGCATGCCGAGGAGGAAGGCGAGGAGGGAAGCAATATAGAAGTAAGAAGTAATCTTACTTCTAAACCTTACCCAGAAATAAAATGCCAGAAGGTAGAAAAAACCACTCATCACACTTGAGCGAGCCGTAATATAGTTCACTACCTCAGAGTTGAAGGGATGGACGGCGAAGATGAGGGCAGCGGCAAGGGCAATGTAGAAATTAGAAACCCCACCACCCAACATAGCCCTTATTATCAGATATAACAACATGGCAGAGCCTATATGAAATGCCAGATTAATCACATGATACCCAACAGGATTATTCCCTCCTAATATCTTGTTTACAGCATATGTAACATAAACGAGCGGCCTGTAGTGACCTGTGAATAGTTGATCATCACTATAAAAACGTGTTGTGGTAAACATGGCGGGAACATTCTCCCACCTCTCCAGGAATTGATTGTTCTGGATATAATGCTCATCATCATAGTGGAATCCATTATCAAGGGCGTTCAAATAAACAATAGCAATCAGCCCTGCTATAATAAACATAGAAATTAAATTCCACCGCCTCATCCCTCCCTCCTTCTAACTTCTAACTTCTTACGTCTCACTTCTCACTCCTCACTTCCTCATTCTGACGAACCATCCATCTCATACGTTCCTTTGCCCTTAGCACCACCCGTTCTTCTATATCCAACCTCTCCCCCAGCCTGACCGCAGTCTCAAACTCCCTGAAAGCCAGCTCCCTCTGCCCCAGCTTTTCATATACTTCCCCGAGGCTCATGCGGCCATTAATCCAGTATGGCTCAGCATCTACGGCCTTCTCTAACATCTCCCTTGCCTGCACTAAATCACCTCTTTTCATATAGATAACCCCAAGTGAATGGAGGGCATCAAAATAGTCCGGCTTAATCTCAACAGCCCTCGCAATTTCTTTGATCGCAAGATCTTCTAACCTGGAATTATAGTACACCTTGCCAAGGGCATAATGTGCCCTCCATGACATGGGGGATTTGTTCACCGCATCTTCCCATAAATTATATTCGCTGGCCCATATGACATTTCTCTCAATGGTCATAGCAGAATATAATATCAGTACCAGGATGAGCAATAATATTTTTAAGCCTGCATGCCTTCTGCTCCATTGAACAGACTTATTTAAGACAGTACCGGCAAATACGGCAAAACCGGCTGCCGCGATATATCCACGATTCTCCTGAAGCGGGGCCTGCAGTACTACCAGGACAACAGGCAGGAGGGATATGAAAAACCAGAAAGTAAAAAAGGAGACTGACCTCCACTCAACATCCTTATGCCTGTACAGGATGAGTAAAATGGCAACAATAAGTACAATCAAAACTATAGATCCAATGACCGATGCTTCCCATATTGACGTTGCAAAATGTATGTTATGCTCAACACTTAAACCCGCAGGTACAAAAAGGAGATAAATATACTTTACTATTACCTTTGCCTGGGTCAGCAGATGCAGATAATAATTAATTGGTTTAGAAGATATTCTGCTGTCCGCGAGATATATACTGGCTATGATATATGGGATGGAGATAACAAGTACAAAAGGGAGAATAGCCGCAGAAACCCTGCAATGCCTCTTGAATCGCTTAAAGAGGCTATCTTCGGAAACAGGGATAAAATACAGATCATAAATAAACAGGACGACCGGGAGTGTAATCGCCATCTCCTTGCTCAGCAGGCTGAGGAGAAAGGCAAGGAGGGAGCTAAGATAGAAGTAAGAAGATAGAAGTAAGAAGTTAGATTTAGCCTGACTTCTAACTTCTAACTTCTTACTTCTATCTTCTATCTCCCCCCCCCTATACCTCACCCAGCAATAAAACGCCAGGAAATAGAAGAATCCGCTCATCAGGCTCGAGCGGGCGGTAATATAGTTTACAGCCTCAGAGTTAAAGGGATGGACAGCGAATATTAGTGAAGCAGCAAGCGCAATAAAGAAACCCGATTGCAAAGTCTCCCGACTTTGCGCCTCTACGCAGCCCCCCAGCATCCCCCTAACTATCAAAAACAGCATAAATGCTGATCCAACATGGAATATCAGGCTCACTATATGGTACCCAACAGGATTTGCCCCGCTTATGGCATAACTGACCGCATGACTTGTCAGGACTAATGGGCGGAAATGCCCCCCACTGACTGCACTTTCTGCGCTAAAGGTGTCAATGTCTATAAAAAACCGCGGTATGTTATTCAGGCTGCGAAGGTATCTGTTCTCAACTATGTGGTGAATATCATCAAAATGAAATCCGTTGTCCAATGAGTTGAGATAGACCGTAACAGATAGAACCATTAGCAGGATGAATACTGCGAGGCTGGATCTGAAGAGTCCCTCCGTCTTAACGGCCACCGTATCTATCCTCAAGGCTTCTGATACGCGCAGCCAACTCGCCATTGCCTGGATTTTTCCTGTAAGCCTCCTTATATGTCTTTATAGCCATCGCTATATTGCCTTCCCGTTCAAACAGCTCGCCAAGATTGTAGTATACGGTTAAATAGTCCGGGTTTCCCTTCAATGCTGCAATATATTCCCTTATCGCTGATTCTGTATCCCCTTTCTTTTCATAGATCACACCGAGATTAAGATGAGACCTGGAATAATCAGGATTAAGCTCCAGTGCCTTTTGATAAAACTTTACGGCCAGTTCTATATCCCCATGGCTCTGATAAAGGAGTCCCAGATTATGATAAGCCCTGAAGTCAGACGGGTTTCTTTTAAGTGCCTCTTTGTACACCCCTATGGCGGTCTCTTCCTCACCCCTTTGCTGATATATTGCCCCCATGTTGTAGTAGGGTCGAAAATCACCAGGCATCATGTCAGCAACCGTTTTGTATTCCAGGATCGCCATATCAAGCCTTCCCGTCTGATGGTATACAGCCCCGAGGTTATAGTGAATATTGGCTGACTCACTTTTTTTCTCAGGATTTACGAGACTGAGCGCTGCATGAAGATTCTTCTCTGCCATATAGTACCTGCCTGTTTTGGCATATTCTACCCCGAGATTCGTGTAAGCCCTTGATGCCTTTGGAGACTTTCTTACAGCATCACTCCAGAGACTGATCCCCCCTGCCCAGACCTGGTTTCTGTACAACGTCCCTGCACCGTAAATAAGTAAGAGTACGCATAGCAGAGCAACTGGCACAATTCCTACTCCTTTTTTTTCCCCATCCGCGGAGGGTATTGGCAGCACTGATGAAACCCTTTTCAGCAGCACCCCTGAGAATACCGGAAAGATTATAATGGCGAGATAACCACGGTTTTCCTGAAATATGGCGTTAAGAGGTATCACGGTGGTGGGGAGCAGTACAATAAAAAACCATAACATAAAGAAAGATACCACCCGCCATTCAATAGACAAAGACCTGTAGAGCCGCACCATAATGGCCATAAACAGAACAAGCAGCAGGGCTGATCCAATTACAGGCCAGACAAAAAATTTTATGTATATCTCATGATAATGTTCAATATTAAGACCAACAGGCAGGATAAAGAGCTTCAGATGTTTAACCAGTACAGGGAGCTCTGTATATAACTGGACGAGGGGTGTACGCTTGAAAGGGGTTAGTATCTGTCCCCAATTCATGACCCTGATTATCAGGTAAGGTACTACCACAATGATAACAAACGGTATAACTGGAAGCAACAACTTCAGGCGTCCCTTAAACCATCCGGATAAATCAGTTCTATTGACAGGGATGAAGTAGACGTCATAGAGCAGTAACATGACAGGCAGCGTTATTACCACCTCCTTGCTTAACATGCCTGAGATGAAGGCAAGGAAGAAGCCAATGTAGAAGTAAGATTTTTTCTGACTCCTAAACCTAACCCAGCAATAAAATGCCAGAAGGTAGAAAAAACCACTCATCACACTTGAGCGCGCCGTAATATAGTTCACCACTTCAGAGTTAAAGGGATGAACGGCAAAGATAAGGGCGGAGGCAATGGCTATGTAGAAGTCAGAGTCCCCCCTACCTAACATAGCCCTAATTATCAGATATAATAGAAAGGCAGAGCCAATATGGAATGCCAGATTAACCACATGATACCCAACGGGATTTAGGCCGTGGAGTCTGTAATTAATTATCAAGGTCAGCAGTACAAGGGGGCGGTAGTGCCCTGTAGCCGTACCAGGGGCAAAAAGATAGGAAGGATGGAGAAAGATGTCCAGCAGTCCTGCGGTCTTTATATTTGTATTCTCTTCAATATATATCTGATCATCATACTGAAAACCGTTATTCAGGGCATTCGCATAGCATATAACCGAAATGACCAGAATAAGAGGGAATACATAGCGTATCTTCATAACCTTATCTGCCTATTTCTTCTTTAAAGATAATGTCTTCCCCTTCTTTATCCTCTCTATACGCCTCTCAGCCTCTTTCAATATATTTTCATCTACCGGCCCCCTTGCACTGAGATTTATAAGCTCACCGTATGCCTTAATAGCATCATTAGGTTTTCCAGTGATCTCATATAGATACCCTTTATTCATATAGATCAGGTGGTAATCCGGGTTTATCTCCTGTGCCGCACTGTATGCCTCCATGGCCTCATTATACTTACCCTGCAGAGTATAGAGACTGCCTATACTGCTATAGGCCTGGAAGGCCTGAGGATTTATCTTCAACACCTCTTTGTATTCCCTCATGGCAAGGTCATATTTCTGCGTCCTGTGATAGGCAATGCCGAGAGAGTAGTGCGCCTCCACAGCTTCAGGGTTTATCCTGACTGCATTTTCTAATGCCGGTACGGCCGTATCCAGTTGCCTTAATTTCAAAAGGGCAGCACCGTAGCCATAATTGGTTTCATAACTCTCCGGCCTTATCTTTGACGCCTCTGCAAACTCCACAGAGGCAGGTCCCCACTTCCCCTGATTCATGTATGAGGATCCTTTTTTGAGATGTTCATCAAAAAGATAAGACTCTTTTACCATTTTCCTGATATAGAATCCCCCTATAATCACTACGAGCAACGCCACATTGATGGCTACTATATGCTTCCAAGTCAATCTTTTCATAACCCCCCCGTGTGTGTATGGCTATACTAATATACCAAACTGATTAATATTGCAAATCCTGCGCCAGAATACTATTTCTATCCTCCCGCCTGTCTGCCTAAAACGCCACACTTATATTCATACTTAATGTCTCTTTTCTATAGCCGCCTCCGACTGTAGGGATCGGGGCAGCCAGTATATCCTCAAGCTTCTGCTGTTCCTCTGCCGTAGGTCTTTTGAGATTTGTTGTCACATTACTACTGCTGATGTCCACAGAAAAAGAGACCTTTTCTGATAATCTATAGGAGATACTGCTGCTTATGCCCTGGGATATATTCCTGCGGAATTCGGTAAAGAACGTGGTTGAATCAGGGTTGCTGTAGCTGGTCAACCCTATACTGTAACCAACGCTGGCGGAGAGACCGGGTTTAATATTCCTTGAATACCTGACAGAGAGGCTGTTGGATCGGCTGGCATAATTACTCCCACGCAGGTCTTTGTTGATATAGCTCGAAAGACTGTATGAAGCGCTGAAACTGCCAAGGAGAGAAAGACTCTGTGAAAGGGAGAGGGAAAGGGAATGCTGGCGCGCATCACTCCCTTTATTTATAAAGGATGATGTATCTGAAAAACTGTAAGAGACAGACATGGTTGTAGGGATAGTGTTTGGCCGCAGCGAGGTACTAACTGAGTAGCTGTAGCTTTGATAGCTCGGTTTCATCTCAAATGTACTGTATGTGTACCCCCCGGAGATATCATAGGATTGCGCTGGTCTTATCTGATGATACCACCTCATATTCCCATTGTAGGAGAGGCTGGAGAGCTGACTCTCGTAGGTTAAACTACGGTTGACAGATGTACTGACAGAAAACCCCTTCTCCCTCGTAGTGTAGATATTGTATGAAAGATTCAGGCCATGTCCTGTTGAGACTCCTGTGCGTCTCTTTGCCCCATAGGATATATTGCTATCCATAGTATGCCCCATGCTCCCACTTATCCTCCAATTCCTGAGTCTTCTGACTGCCACGTCCGCCATCTCACCTTCGCGTGTACCTGCGCCAAAAGAACTCGCCCTCCTGTATGCATTCCTCGCATCTTTGGTCATCTCCTCTTTTTCGTAAAGCTGCCCAAGAGAGAGATGGGCTATGGCGTAATCGGGTTTTATATCTACTGCCCGCTTCATCGCATCAATAGCATCGTCTATTCTGTCCAACCTGGCCAGTATGGACCCGATCTGGAAGTGTGCAATATAGTTCTTCGGGGCTATGGCTATAACCGTCTCCAGCTCCTCCTTTGCCCCCACGAAGTCCTCAGCCTTCATCAGCCTGAATGCCTCCTTCATATGGGTTATAAACGCCTCCTCCTCCTTTATTATCCCCAGCCTTACCTTTGCTACAGTCGCCTCCCTCCCCTCCGGTGTCAGTCTGAGTACGGCCCTGAACTCACTCTCGGCCTCACTGAAATTCTGAAGTTCCTGATAGACGAGGCCCAGCTGCAGACGGGCCTGGACATAATCAGGCCTTATCTCTATTGCCTTCTTTAAATAGGTCTCTGAATCTTCCGGCCTGTCAAGTCTGCCATACAAAATCCCTGCGTTATAGAGTGCAACCGGATCATTCGGCGCTGTCTCAAGTATGGACTTTATCTCCATGAGGGCGCCATCCAGATCCCCGTTGTCCATATACCTCCTGGCACGCTCAAAGTGTATGGGGATTGAGATACTCTTAAGCAGCTCTGCGGCCACTACCCCCTGCTTTGTCTTCGGGACATTGGACACAACTCCCCTGTACACGTCTCCTGCCTCATTGTATCTCTTTCCGAGTTCGTAGACCTGCCCCAGTAATATATATGCATCCCAGTAGTCTGATTTTATGCCGATTGCCTTTTTTATAGAGGTTATTGCCTTGTCCAGTTCACCCTGCCTCATGTATATACGGCCGAGCATCAGGTGGGCCTCTTCATTCCCCTCTTCCTTTGAGATCAGTGCCTCTGTCTCCTCAATCGCCCCCTTGATATCTCCACTCTCCAAAAGGAGGGCTATACTCTCGACCCCTTTCTTCACAGTTATATGCCTCTTCAGTATCTCAAGCTTCTCTTTTGCCTTCTTCACCTCCTCTATATCCACCCCGGATGAAACAACCCTGTCATATTCTATTATGGCATCTTCAACCTGCCTAAGGTCTTCATACACAACGGCCAACTGATAGCGAGCCTTAACATCCCTCGAATCTATTGTAACTGATTTTTTCAGCGCCTCTGCGGCCTCTGTCAAACGGCCTGTTTTAAAATAGACAACCCCGATATTGTAGAGTGCAAAACTGTTATTCGGCTCTGTTTCCAGTATCTTCCCGAGAATTTCTTCGGCAATCTCATGGTTTTCGTTCTTTATCGCCTCTACAGCCTCCTCAAAGTATTTGCGCATCATCAGGCGTTCTTCAGACTTTTTGATAAGAAACCCCGCCTCTTTCCCCTCCCTTGAATCCGGCGCCAGTTTTAAAACCTCCCTGAATTCATCAATAGCCTCCTTGTAGGAGCCAAAACTGAAGTATATATCCCCTATATTAAAGCGGGCAACGACATTCCCGGGCTGAAGCTCTACTACCTTCTTGAACGCGGCAAAAGAGTCCTTCGGCTTAACAAGCTCCTTATATGTCAGGCCTGCCATGAAATGTACAGTTGGATTATCAGGGTCCCTGGAGATAGCAAGGTTAAATTCATCAAGCGCTTCATCAAACTTCCTCTGACTAAACAACTCCCTCCCTTTTCGCAAGTACTCCCCAACCTCTATCTTCTTTAACCTCTCTCTTGCCATCTTTACCTCAGGTGCATCAGGGGCAGCCTCCCCTATCCTGAGTATCTCCCCATACTCTCTCCTGGCCCCTTCCATGTCCCCGGTCGCCTCGTAGACTATCCCGAGGCCTATGCGGGGCGCCAGGTAGTCCGGTTTCAGCTCAATCCCCTTTTTCAGGACACCTGTTGCCTCCTCATATCTCTTCAACCTGTAGTAGACCTCGCCGAGAGAGTTGTATACAGCCGGGTTATCCGGCTCCTCTGCCGCTGCATCGAGCAATACAGACAATGCCTGCCCGTAATTTCTACCCCCGATGAGGGCCTTCCCCTCCTCAAGCCTGCTTGTTGCATGGGGCGTAGGGACATCCTCTGCAGAGGCGCTACTCAATGAAAGATGTGAGATGAGAAAAAAAGAGTGCAAAATACATAAGACATAAATCAGGGCAGTAACGTATCTGTGTAAATACATGCGAGATTTTACAGTATATATAAATTACCCAACAGGGTCAAAGGTTATCTCATAATGGATACCTCATAAAAAAAGGGGAAACCTTAAGATATAAGGTTTCCCCTAAGAGTTGCCTCTCAAACGAGAGAGTCAGGATACTATGGTGTTATATCAGTACCGGTCTGGTGACCACCAACTGAATTGTTCCCAGCGACCGATTTGACAACCTTATGGTCTCCTTTGTTGTAGTCATACACACAACCAACAGGGTCTCCCGTTAAAGGATCCTGGTTGATTGAGTTACAAAGGTCTCCACCCTGTCCCTGTACCATCCAGCTTGAGTACGACTGCTGGAGTGTAGCAGTACCACTCCAGTCCGTATCAGCATAGAAAGGATCATAAGTATCTTCCATTGACTGGATTACCCACTGATCGAAGTACCCGAAGTCTTCAGGATTGAGAGTGACATCACCCCACTCATCGGTAGTATACTGGATACCAGCGGCACCAGTGTCAGCATCAACGTTAGCACAAGTTGCATCCCCATTACATATGGAGAGCATCTCCAACCCGTGCCTTGACCTTACGCTGAAGGGCACATCGTTAGTACCGAGGGTATTGCCTCTATCCCACATTCTGAAGTCCTGGTAGAATCTCTGTGCCAAATGATCATAGCCCCAAAGCTCTGAACTATGTCCAGTTGTCAGAGGATTATTGGTAGTTCCTTCTATATCAGCTATATCCTGGTCTAATGTCTGGTCTAAACCAACACCGCCGAACCAGCGAGTACCGTTCGCAACGGTATTATCCGACCATCCATCCTGCATGAAAACCTCACCTCCGGTATTCGAACGATAGAAGAGGATGTCCACTACCTGGTCAACCTTCTTGAATGCCAGTGTATTAGGACCACCTTCCACTCTTGCAGTCTCATGCATCTCCTGATAGAGGTCATCGAGGATGACACCATACTGCTCGTTGTCACCTTCACCATATACTAAACCTGTCTGTGAACTCATTGGAGATGTATTTGCAGGACAGTCCCCACTCGCATCCGCCCAGCTCTGAGGATCTGTCGGATCAGCAAGCTGTATCGGACATGGAGTTGTGTTCCATGGAGCACCACCCCATGCATTGTTCAACCTGTGTGTTGCAAGGGTGGCATTGCCATCACCGAAACGGTCATAACCGATCTCAGATGTCATGCCATAATTGAAATCACCAGTTGAATGAACTGCTGTACCAGTATTGACCATCGAATCGTGCTCTGCCTGGTTCAAATGTTCCTCAGCCTGATCCCAATCAGCCATGGCAGCTCCTGGAATGATAAGGGCTGCTGCTGCTGCTACTACCATCATCTTTATTATATTTTTTCTCATATTCATTAAACCTCCTTTCCCTGTTTGATCTGCTGTTTTTATTTCTGTGTTTTTTCTCATATTCATTTCACCTCCTTTCCCTGATTGATTTGCTGTTTTTATTTCAGCGAACAGCGAACACGGAAAGAATATGTTGCAAGACATATGCCATGAATTAGTCATTGGTAAATAATCAGATGCATAAGGGATTGAGTTCAGAAATAAACTTTAGAATTCAAGATGTTATAAGAATGATAAAAAGCCCTGAAGAGAATAGCAGGTCTTAAGCACAAGAGGTAGAAAGTGCGGCGAATAAATAAAATAACCTGAGGACATATAAAACAGCAATATTTGCGCAATTATTACACATATCAATAGATTCACGACCACCCTCACCATACTGCAACCCATTGTTTCTATGTATAATATCAGGCATTGTATATAATTTCTACAGATTGAATTTTGAATTGTATACACCGTAACCATAACTCATTGCTCGTTGCTCATTGCTTCTAAAAATAGACCCTAAGATGCCCCTTCAAATCCCACCCCTCTAAATCAATTACTAAAGGTATTATCCGTCCCTTATCTAAGTCAACAGCTAAGGCTTTGTCACCTATTGTTACGATATCCTTCTCAAGTGGGTCTACAGTAAAGTAGTGATCAAACTTTAGATCTGTGACCCATCCGATATGGTAATCTACGTCTAATCCGAGGGATAACCACTTATTAAGAAAATATTCTCCTCCTGCTCCAATATAAGACGCGTAACCGCTCCCGCTAATCCCAGTCTCTGTAACCTTGTAAAAATCAAACCCCTCATCAGGTGCATAAACGTGCATCCAGACATCTGTGGTAAGGTATGCCCTTGTAACTGCCAGGATGCCCATTTCAGCATAGAATCGTGACTTCTGTTTTATGGAGTGCAATATCTTCTGATTTTGCTTCCCTTCCTCAGTGGACAGACCTGAAGGTCTGTCCCTACTCTCTGATTCCGTCTTACCCTTCCCTGCTTCCGCCTCTTCACTGCTGCCTGCTACCGCTCCAAATGTCCAGTACCTCTTTGCCCCAAACCAGAACTGGTTCAATAACAGAGAAAAGCGTGTCTCCCTCACTGCGGGGATATTAAAACCAACAAAGAAGTTCCTGACATCCCTATTCGTCGAGCCAAAGTTTGCCGTACTCATACCAAATACCATAGCGTATCGTGGATTGATATCAGCCTGGAGCTGTAACCCCATCCTCGGCGCATCAGGGCTCATCTCAGGCATCTCCGGACTTATTCCCTGGTATATCACCGGATATGAGGTTGGTTTGGCCTCTGTATTACGGGGGCCAAGCTCCACTGATGCATTTCTCAGGATATAGTTGAGCTCGTCGAGCCTGGGGGCGTAGTAGCCGGCGACGGCGGAGGCGCTCCATTGGATTGCGGCAGAGGCAGGGGACAGGGATGAGGATAGAAGTAAGAAGCAAGAAGTAAGAAGTAAGATGTAAGATGTAAGACGTACGAAGTTAGAAGTTAGATGTAAGATGTAAGACGTAAGACGTAAGAAGTTAGACGTTAGAAGTAAGAAATAAGAAATAAGAATAATGCGACGTGAGACGTTAGACGTTCGAGATATGATTAAACTAGTAGGTCTGCCAGTTTTCATGTAAGCCATTTAACATTTTTCCAACTTCTTTATACTGTTCTGATAATTTAGTATGTGCATCTATGTCTATGTACTTACAGTCTAAGGCAAAATCTAACCATACTATGGTTTCGCATGCTGAACCTGCTGCGTCAACTGAGGAATTCCTAATCTGGCTGCTTAAGGAATAAATTTCTTCTCTGGGGAAATTTACTGAAATGCAAAACACCTCCATTGCAAGACTATAAGAAAGAGAATAAACCTTCAAATCCCGATAACTCTTAATACTCATCTAACCTCAAACATCTAACTTCTTTCTTCTAATTTCTAACTTCTTATATCTAACTTCTTACTTCTCACTTCTCACTCCTTCATCCCCTCCCTAAATATAAACCGAGGCCTGACAACCTTAACTATGGCTGGCAGGACTATCAGCGTGGCAAGAGAACTGGTTATCATAGCAAGAGGTACAAGGAATCCTTCCATGTGCAAATAATATCCGGTAAAGAGTAGTGTAAATCCGCCGGCTGACAGAGCCAGTGCGACAAAGATAATCGCCTTCCCGGCAGTCAGGAGTGTGTGTCTGATCGCTGAATCTATTTCTGCCTTCTGTTCTCTAACTTCTAACTTCTTACTTCTAACTTCTTCCTTCTAACTTCTTCCCTAAGCCTGTACAAAAGATAAATCGAGTAGTCCGCCCCAAATCCGACAGACATGGCTGAGATGGCGGCTGTACCTACGCCGAGTCCGATGCCGGCCAGGCCAAGGACACCAAAATTTATCAGGACTGCTATTCCCAATGGCAGGAGGACCAGGATACCTCCAATAAATGATCGTAATACAATTGATGTGATTACAAATACAATGCCTGCAATCTGAAGGATGTTCCATATCTTGCCTGAGACCATGGTCTGGTTGAGGGCCATCATGACCGGGATACTGCCGGCAACGCCAACCTTGATGCCGGGCGGGAAGCCTGCCCCCCCACCCTGCCCCTCCCCCGCAAGGGGGGAGGGAACGGCCGTTTCTTTCGTCTCACTTCTTACTTCTAACTTCTTACTTCTAACTTCTTCCTCCCCACTTCTCCCTTCTTGCTTCTCACCAGAGTTATACTTATTGACGATAGCTATCAGCTTTTCCCCAAGCACAGTGCTGTCATCCCGCAAAAACACCCATATCACGCTCTTCTGGTACTGGTAGTCTAAGAAGCGGTTCATCTCGCCGTCGGAACCTGAAAGTGAGAAAAGGAACAGGAATTCTGAGATCGTGGCCCGTGAGTCAGGTATGGTGCGGTACGCAGGGTCTCCTCCATTCATACTCTGGTTCGTAGCCTTTACATAATCAACGTATGATTGTGTCTTCCCAACTT
>MHEI01000119.1:0-2994 GCA_001805165.1 Nitrospirae bacterium RBG_16_43_11
TCACCGATTACGCCCTCTATCTCTTCTAAATCTTCAGCCTCGTCTGATTCTTCCGTTTCTATGAGGGCATTTTCAATCTCTATGTCTTTATCTTCGTCCATTACCTTTTAATCAGATCCAGTACAGCCTTTACCAGCTTTTCTATACCTTCTGCAGCCTCTCCGATAGAACCGGCCGTCATATACGCAGGTGTAGATACAACCTTGTGCCTGCTGTCAATGACAATATTAGTGGCTGTGCAGCTTATATGATGTCCACCCATCATATTTATAGCATTAGCAGTATCTTTGTCCGAACCTATGGTAAGTTCGAGAGGTGTGGCATCCCCGAATATCCTGGCCATCATTGCGGGTGCAATACATATGGCGCCTATAGGCTTCCCCAGGCTGAATACATCCTTAGTAAGTCTCAGTACATCATCATTTACCTTGCAGTCAGGCCCGTCAAAGGCAAATGTACAGAGGTTCTTTGCAGCGCCATAACCACCTGGAAATATCAGGGCATCAATATCTGTTGCCCGGACATTCTTTACATCCTTTATATTCCCTCTCGCAATCCTTGCAGATTCAACTAAGACATTTCGCCTCTCCCCCTGTGAAACTTGACCGGTCAGGTGGTTTACTACATGCACCTGCTCAATGTTGGGGGCCATCATTACAGGTGTTGCACCGGATTTCTCAAGGAAGTAGAGGGCCAGCACACTTTCATGTATCTCTGACCCATCCTGAACACCACATCCTGATAAAACTACTCCTACCTTTGCCATTGTTACACCATCCTTTCACCTGAAAATCCTTGTCTTTAACTATCGAATTATATTATAATCTAAAATCCTTGTTAAGTGCAAAAAGGGGAATAATATAAATGGATATTGATAAACTTACAAAAATAGCAAAGACTATCCGCAGGGATATAATTAAGATGACTACAGAGGTAAATTCCGGTCACCCCGGAGGCTCTCTTTCTGCAGCAGATATTATAGCTGTACTGTATTTTAAGGTGATGAGGCATGACCCCAAAAATCCTGCATGGCCGGATAGGGACAGGTTTATTCTAAGTAAAGGACATGCAGCTCCGGCCCTCTATAGCGCACTTGCCCGTTCCGGCTACTTTGCTGAAGAGCAGCTTCTTACGCTGAGGAAATTTGGAAGCCCGCTGCAGGGACACCCTGAGATGGGACGACTACCCGGTGTGGAGGCGTCTACAGGTTCACTTGGTCAGGGCCTCTCTATTGCATCAGGCATTGCACTGGCAGGGAAAATTGATAATAAAGACTATCATACATACGTAATGATAGGTGACGGTGAATCGGAAGAAGGACAGATATGGGAAGCTGCCATGTCTTCTGCATATTATAAGCTGGATAATCTCACGGCATTTGTTGATTATAACAGTCTGCAGCTTGATGGATGGATAAAGGATATAATGGAACTCGAACCGATAGTTGATAAGTGGAAAGGGTTTGGCTGGCATGTCATAGAAATAGACGGCCATAATATCCATCAGATTATAAAGGCCACAGATGAGGCAAAGGCAACACAGGGAAGGCCAACAGTGATTATAGCAAGGACAGTCAAAGGTAAGGGAGTCTCATTCATGGAAAACAACGTAGAGTTTCACGGGATGGCAGCGACACGGGAACAAATGGTGGTAGCTTTAAGAGAGCTGGGGGAATAGCAATGTCGTGTAAACGGGTTTATGGAATGGCTACAAGGGATGCATATGGAAAAGTCCTGGTTGAACTGGGCAGGGAAAATCCTGCAATAGTTGTCCTTGATGCCGATCTGTCAAAGTCTACGAAAAGTGTTTTTTTTGCCAAAGAGTTTAAAGAAAGATTTTTCAATATGGGAATAGCTGAGGCAAATATGGTCTCAACTGCCGCCGGTCTCGCATCCTGCGGCAAGATCCCTTTTGCATCAAGTTTTGCATCCTTTCTGATGTGTAAATCGTTTGACCAGCTCCGTATGAGTGTGGCCAACCCGCATCTAAATGTAAAATTAATAGGTTCACATGGCGGCATAAGCATAGGAGAGGATGGCGCTTCTCAGATGGCCATAGAGGATGTGGCCCTTGCATGTTCCCTTCCCGGCTTTGTAGTCATTGTCCCTGCCGATGAACTCTCAACCAGGGCTTTAGTGAGACTGGCCGCCCGGCATATAGGACCGGTATATATACGGACAGGAAGACCAAAGGCACCGGTTATTTATCAGCCGGGCACTGACATTGAAATAGGTAAGGCAAATATAGTGCGAGAGGGCATAGATGTAACTGTGATCGCAAACGGGCTTATGGTGCAGGAGGCTGTTGAAGCAGCTTGTGTTTGCAGTGAAAGGGGTATTGACGTCCGGGTGATAGACATGCACACAGTGAAACCGATAGATGTAAATGTTATAGTTCAGTCTGCTCAAACGACCGGGGCTATAGTAACTGCAGAGGAACACCTGTTAACCGGAGGTCTTGGTTCTGCTGTAGCCATGGTGGTAAGTGAGCACTGTCCGGTTCCTATGGGGTTTGTGGGACTCCATGATACCTATGCAGAGTCAGGCACACCGGATGAGCTTTTCAATAAATATGGATTAACAGCGGATCATATTGTCAGGAAGATTGAAGGAGTTCTGAAAAAGAAATAGCGCTGTTCGTGGCCTTTGGGGGACACTTCCTTACAGGGAAGTGTCCCCGGCGAGACCTGATCCTGCCATTATCAGAAAGCTGTAAACAACATCAGAGTTGTTAGCTGGTCTCCATCTGCCGGTTTAGGATCGAATGCATCTCCACCATACAGAGAATGATTCAGTTGGAACTGGATATTCTGATCTGTAAGGTGTGATACACCTATTGTAAGTGCTGTCTGCTCATTGTCCGTCGCAGTACCTTTATCTCCTGAACGGTATGCCAGAGAGACGGTTGTCTTATTGGGGATTACTCCAAGTTCACCAATTAAAGCCCATGCTGTTTTGTTATCTGCCTCTGCATTAAATATGTTTTCCGGATCTC
>MHEI01000119.1:3042-7036 GCA_001805165.1 Nitrospirae bacterium RBG_16_43_11
GCATTGAAGATACGCTGCCCTGGGCCTGTGCATCCAATGCCCATGCATGAGTAGCATACTGACCTGCATCCAGATCTGAAGCATCAGTACCTAACATTGTAGTCCCTCCCCACCACTGAAATCCACCACCAAGGTCCCAGTCACCCATTGTAGGAGTTGCTGCAATCCTTACATACTTGGACATAGGCCCAATGTCCTTGCCGGTATGTGTCGGCGCCCATAAAGAGACATTTACAAAACCCATATTATTGGCAGCAACAAAGGCAATACCTTCTGCTGCCGTAGCTGTACCAATATATTGCTGTGCAGACATTTCAGTCCTGTGTTCTATCGGCCTCTGCGCTCGCTGTGAACCGGTATTGAGCAGTTCAAAACCATATGAGGCACCGAGGGAATCCGTATTGAATGGAATTGCGCTCATCTTCATGCCAGCCGCGTCAAAAACAAATGGCATCTTGAAAGATGTAAAATTGTCAAAACCTTCCCCTGCCAGCCCCATTTCATAAGCAAATCCGACATGCTCTCCTACGCGTCCTCCCAGGAACAGGGCAACCTCATCAGGGAACTGTAACTCACCTTTGTTCTTACCGGTATTGATATCGCCGTTCGTCTTCTGATACCTCAGTTTCATCACGATGGATGCATTAAGGACACTCGGCACAGACAGCATATCTCCTTCGATCATGCTCTGTCCTCCCACCATAGTATAGCCGCCGGCCTTAAAAGAACGGCCAAAGGCATTCAGTGCCGGGAAATGCTGGAAATGGCATGTAGAACAGGAGAGCCCCGTCTGACGTGCAAAAGCCGGAACTGCCTCTGCGTCATGCGCTGATAATATAAAGACAGTAATGATAAAAATCAGTGCTATTCCTACTAAACAGACTTTCTGTCTCATTAGGCTCCTCCCTGTTATAAGGTTAATATTGTTTTACTGCTTAGATGGATTTACATGATGAAGGAACAATTTAATGCTGGTTAGTATGACATTTAATAAAATATTATAATTGCACTTAAATGTCAAATAGTTCTTAATTTATGAAATGTTTTTCCCACATGAGTTAGCTGAAATTATATCAGAAAGTCACTTCCAGCCAAGCTGTTTTTTTGCCCAATCACTTATCCTGTCAGGAGTCCATGGTGGATCCCACACTAAATCCACCTTTACACCTGATACCCCTTCGAGTTGCCGGACTGCATCCTCTGCCCCTCTGGCTATACTCTCATGGAGAGGACAACCGGCTGTGGTCATGGTCATCTTAATGGAAACGTCGCCGCCATCCAGCAGCTTTACGTCGTAAACAAGTCCCAGGTCTACTATATTGATCCCGATTTCAGGGTCTATGACATGTTTCAAGGCGGTGAATATGAGCTGTTCTGTAAGCATTTTCTATTTCCTCGTAAACACTGTAAACATATTATATCCAAACAGCAATGATGCAATAAACATTATCGTTAAACCAATGCCTACGATTATCTGATTCTCCAGGTATAGCCCCACCATAACATTCGGAACCCCAATATTGATAAACCAGAACTGGATGCTGCCAATCCTCTCCGAAAACATATCTTTAAGAAGCGGCACCTTTTCCTTTCCAACCTTATCACTGTACTTGTGAAACCAGACAAGGAAGGGGACAACCTTATACATCATTCCAATGATTAATAATGTTATGCAACCAAATAACACTGTAAAACCATAGATCAGTATAATCCGTTGACGCATATCAGGTGTCATATTACTGAGTGAGATAACCACCCCAAGAATAGCGGCAACCGGTATATATACATATGAAAGCAGTGCGTGGCGAAGACCAATGTCCAGCGTCTTTCTCATCCGTCCTTTCATTATGAGGATCACTTGATATGAAAACATGATTAGACCAATTAAAATGAAAACTGTGCTGTAGAAAGGCCTGTTCGTAAGAAACTCGACTATTATCCCTAAGATGCCGAGGTTAACGAACGAAAAGGCGGCCCACCCCGGCCATGTCTTATATGTATATGAAAGGGTAAACATGGGAAGGAGTTTGTATGATACCCCCATGATTATCATGGCAAACCAACCGGCAAATCCAAGGGCAGCGTGTAACGACAGATAGTGCAGGTGATTCCCCTTCATGAATGGGATGCTTAAATTAAAACCAAGTAAAAAACCCATTGTGGCAACTACAGACAAATATACAATTGCCGCAATAATATGGGCTATAGTTATATTAATACTCTTCACCTTCCTCAACGTAAGCCCGACATTTATGACAAACAGGAGTACAGCTACAAAGAGCATGCCGGCAGCCATTGCCATCCCTCCTCCCTTAGTTGCGAAGAACCAGAAGTGGCCTGTAATCGTCATTACAGCTATGATGTATAACCACAGGCCCCACTTCGCCATCCTGACACTGAAGAGGGATGTTTCAAGTATTACAGGTATAAGCTGTGTCATTGCCCCCATAATAATCATGGTAGCCCAGCCGAGTACGGCGATATGGGCAAATGACAGGAGTTTAGGCTGAAAATGGAATCCGGAAATATAGCCTGATCTCAACAACATTAATCCATTCAAAAACACAAATGTTATAGTAGCTATTATAAAATAAAGACGCACAACTTTAAAAGGAGGCGTAAATGGTGTTGATAGGCTGCCTGGAAATGGAGTGCTCATTGATGAAACCACCTATCCCTTCTTTGTAATCCTGACCTTGTAATACCCTTCATTTATCTTTTCTGCGGATGCCTGAAAACCAAGGTGTTCAAGCTTATCATAAATCATCAGAGGCTCTCTGTGATGATGTACAAGGAGTGTTGTATTCATGCCCACCTGGGGGAGCATCTCGATAATCCTTACCATAGGCTCAGGCGGTTCAAGCCCCCGGACGTCTATTTCTATAGTCTTTGGCTCTGAAGTCGTTGATTCTCCCTGTCCTGCAACAGTTGCTGCCGGAGCCGGTGAACCCCCTTTGTATAAGTAGATATGCCACAAACCACCGTCCTGCTCTGTAGTATGATCGTACCCCTTCATCTTCATTACTGTGTAAAGTGGTACTGGTTCAAAATTGATGATGAGGTGTAAGACCTGGTTATCTTTCACATTAGCAAGTGTCTTTATTATCAGGTTGAACGGGTCCCTCCCTGCGTCTAATTCAGGCCTGACATCCAGGTCAACTATGTTTTCTTTTGATACGTTTTTAAGATTTTCAATCATTATCAGACTCCTTTTTCTTACTATAATTTTGCAATCTCTACCTTCCACACCTCGGGCCCCTGCTCAAGATATTTCCACCCATACTTGTCTTTTCTTTCAAACTCAAACTGGTATCTCAGCGGCATCGGATCATGGTCGTTTATTATCAGCAAAACCTCACCGGATTTCAGACTATCAAATGTCTCGAATATCCTCGCATGTTTATCCCTCGGTGGTATTATTCTTACATCAAGCTCTACGACTTTGTTCTCTGTTTGCATTTTAGTACCTCCTTTTTTAGCTACTGTGTACATTGATTAAGTGCTGTCATAAGTTCTTCCAAAGCAGCCTTATCTTCCTTCGCTGCCTGCTCAAGGCTCCTGTTTCCACCACAACAGGCATCTATATTAAACTTAGTAAATACACCAACGCTCTTCGGGTAGAGCTTTAACACCTGATTCACTGTCATCTCTTTAGATATTCCGGACATCTTATGACCTCCTTATATTGTAGAATTTAACACTAAACCGGATTGTCAACAATGATATAAATCATAATGATATGGATCATGCGGGAACGGAAGGATTTTAGTCTTCATCCTTACCGCCTATTTCCTGAAGTCTTTCTTGCTTGAGTATGGTGATCCCACCCTTGGTAGTCTCAATGACCCCATCTTTTTGACACCTGCTCATTACCCTTATAGTAGTCTCTATCGTTGTGCCAACCATACTTGCTATATCCTTGCGTGTCAGATGCAGATTTATATTTTTCCCTTGTTCCGTATCAACCATATTCGCAAGCTTTAACAGCGTGTTC
>MHEI01000119.1:7140-7255 GCA_001805165.1 Nitrospirae bacterium RBG_16_43_11
CATTGTTTCCAGGATTTCAAAGCAGTGGGTATGATGAAACTTTATAACCGTGGTTTGTCCTACTGCCATGGCAGAGGCAGGGTAAGGCATTCTGTCGAATACTGCGACTTCTCCG
>MHEI01000119.1:7274-8774 GCA_001805165.1 Nitrospirae bacterium RBG_16_43_11
ACATGTGCATTATTATCTCTTTACCATCTTCTGCCTGTTTTATCGCCTTTATATTCCCCTCTTTCACAATGCAGAACCAATCCGGGGGATCTCCTTCATAAAAAACATATTCACCATTTTTATATGTAAACTCCTTTGACATATCAGATAATTTATCGAGTTCCTTATCTGAAAGTGTAGAAAATAACGGAAGATTTTTCAGGAATTCTTTTTTTGGAGTCATAAGCGCTACAAGTTTTAACTTATTAAATCAAATTAACCAATAGCAGCCAGTGCAGCGTTGAAGGTTGCGCTTGGACGCATTGCTTTCGAAGTCTTTTCAGTATCCGGATGATAATAGCCGCCTATATTAACAGGTTTACCTTGAGCGCCATTCAGCTCTCCGACAATCTTCGCCTCATTATCTTCAAGTACCTTCGCTAAGTTGGAAAAGCGCGCCTGAAGATCTTTATCTTCATTTTGTGCCGCCAATGCCTGCGCCCAGTATAAAGCTATGTAAAAATGACTTCCCCGGTTATCTATCTCTCCCACTTTACGGGCTGGTGACTTGTTGCTTTCGAGGAACTTCCCATTTGCCTGATCCAGCGTTGTTGCCAGGACCTGAGCTTTTTTATTTTGGAATGTGTTGCTAAGATGCTCTAACGATACCGCAAGCGCTAAAAATTCGCCAAGGGAATCCCAGCGTAAATACCCTTCTTCTAAAAACTGCTGGACATGTTTGGGCGCCGACCCTCCTGCGCCTGTCTCAAAAAGTCCGCCGCCATTCATCAGAGGAACGATTGAGAGCATTTTTGCACTTGTACCCAATTCAAGAATCGGAAACAGGTCGGTGAGATAATCACGCAGCACATTACCGGTGACTGAAATGGTGTCTTTTCCCTCTCTGATACGCTCAAGCGAGAAACGGGTAGCGTCCACCGGAGACATGATATGTATTTCCAAACCCTTTGTATCATGGTCTTTGAGATATTTATTGACCTTTTCTATAATCTGTTTGTCGTGTGCCCTGTTATTGTCCAACCAGAAAACAGCAGGTGCTCCGGTCGCCCTGGCTCTGGTAACAGCCAGCTTTACCCAGTCCTGTATCGGTGCATCTTTTGTCTGACACATACGCCAGATATCCCCTTCTTCCACAGTATGCTGGAGCAGCACATTTCCGGCGGCGTCAACTACTCGAATCGTTCCATTCCCGGGGGATTTAAATGTCTTGTCGTGAGATCCGTACTCCTCTGCCTTTTGCGCCATAAGGCCCACATTGGGAACGCTCCCCATTGTCACAGGATTAAAGGCGCCATGTTTCCTGCAATCATTTATGACTTCCTGATATACCCCTGCATAATTTCTGTCAGGTATAACTGCCTTGGTATCGTAAAGCTTGCCGTCAGCCCCCCACATTTTACCAGAATCACGAATCATGGCCGGCATGGATGCATCAATAATCACATCGCTTGGCACATGCAGATTGGTAATCCCTTTGTCCGAGTTCACCATAGCAACCCA
>MHEI01000120.1:0-1221 GCA_001805165.1 Nitrospirae bacterium RBG_16_43_11
CAGGATATTTTCATAATGTTCTTCTATAAATTTAAAGAATTGCTCATCTGCAATTACTCCATATTTTACGACCTCTCCCATCCCTGCAACAAGTTCACGACGGGGCAAAGTTTTTAACACATCCAAATCTATCCATACCAGGACAGGCTGATAGAATGCCCCAATCAGGTTTTTACCGAGCGCGTGATCAACCCCTGTCTTGCCTCCCACACTGCTGTCTACCTGGGCTAATAAGGATGTAGGTATCTGTATATATGGAACACCGCGCAGGTAAGTAGCTGCTGCGAATCCGGCAATATCCCCGATTACACCGCCACCGAGCGCAATTATGAAAGAGTTTCGTTCAAACTTCTTTTCAATAAGCACATCATATATCTTACTGACAGATTTAAGCGTCTTATATCTTTCCCCTGCAGGAAGTTCAATAGTTGTTATAACATAACCTTCGTCAGATAAATGCCTGCTGAGGGAATCCCCGTAGAGTTTATTCAATAGAGGATTAGTGACTATTGCCCCCTTCTTCCCAATGGAGAGGCTATTAATATGCTTTGCCAATCCTGCAAGAATATTATGACCTATACAGATGTCATAACTACGCCGGCCTAAGTCCACCCTGACTTTTCTCATAGAGTCTCCAAAGATAAAATAGACTTAACTACCTCATTAACTTCAAGCCCGTCTGTATCTATTGACACATCGGCCCTTGAGTAAAATTGTTCACGTATGGACAAAAGTTTCTTTATATGCTCAAGGGGGTTCTCAACGTTTAACAGAGGCCTGTGTGATGCAGAACTGATTCTATTAATAATAGTCTCAGGTGATGCCTTAAGCCAGATGACTAATCCTATATTCTTTAAACTCAGGATATTCTCTTCCCTGATAACTATTCCTCCGCCTGTAGATATTATATATCCTGTTATACCTGACAAATTCTTTATTACTTCAGTCTCAAGCTCTCTAAAAGATGACTCTCCCTCTTCTTTGAATATTTCCGATATACTTTTCCCTGTTTTTTCCTCAATCAATTTATCTGTGTCTAAAAAGGCATAACCGAGCCTTTGGGCAAGCCTCTTTCCAACCTCTGTTTTACCGCTCCCCATGAAGCCGGTCAAAATAATATTTTTCATTTCAGAATGATGGATTTTCAGATTTTGTGGATATAATCGAGGTAACCTTTATAATTCCTTTTGATCTCGCCCATAGAATCACCGCCAAACTTAC
>MHEI01000120.1:1299-2909 GCA_001805165.1 Nitrospirae bacterium RBG_16_43_11
CCGATCGTTCAACAGTCGCCTTAAACTGCTTCTTTGTCTTTACATCAACGGAATCCATAGGTGAATATAATGTGGCTATAGGTTTCATGACTGCACGCACTATAATGTTCTCCCCATTTGTTATACCGCCCTCTATACCCCCTGCCCTGTTTGTCTTCCTGTAAAATTTATGCAAACTACTGTCATAATAGATGGCATCATGAACCTCTGAACCGAAACGTGCTGCTGCCTCAAATCCAATACCTATCTCTACACCCTTTATAGCCTGTATGCTCATTACTGAATATGCAAGTCTTGCGTTCATCCTGCTGTCCCACTGGGAATAACTCCCCAATCCGGCAGGAACATTGGTGGTGATTATTTCGAATATGCCTCCTACTGTATCACCTTTCTTCTTTGCCTCATCTATCTTTTTTTTCATCCCTGCCTCTGCCTTTTTGTCAGCACAACGCAATTCAGATTTTTCAGCCCTGACTGATAAGACTGAAAGTGAATCAAGTGATAAATTGCGAAGCTTTGCCCTTATACCGCCTATTTCTATTACATGACTAATGATACTGACATCAAATGCCCGGAGAAAAACCTTTGCTACTGCACCCAAAGCGACCCTTGTCGCAGTCTCTCTTGCACTCGCCCTCTCGAGGACATTTCTTACATCATTGTGAGCATATTTGATTATCCCGCAAAGGTCGGCATGCCCTGGTCTGGGCCTTGTCTCAGGAGGCACACAACCTGACATGGAAGGATCTGACGACATCTTGTCTGTCCAGTTTACCCAGTCCCGGTTTTTTATCAGTAGTCCTATAGGACTACCCAGGGTCTTACCCCACCTGACACCGCAAGTGATCTCTGCAGTATCTTTTTCAATCCGCATTCTGCCGCCACGGCCATAACCTATCTGCCGCCTGGCAAGATCGGAGTTGATGTCACTTACAGAAATTTCTAATCCGGCAGGCATACCTTCAATGACTCCTATGAGGAGCTGTCCATGGGACTCACCCGCTGTCAGGAAGCGAAGCATATTATCCTCATGAAGTTACAGGTATGATTTTGGGAGTAATAAATATAAGCAGTTCACTCTTTATATTTGATTTTGATGTGTTCTTAAATAACCAACCCAGAAGAGGAACCTGGTGCAGCCATGGAACCATACTCATGTTGTCTGTATCCGACAACTCATATATACCACCAATTACGGTGGTCTCGCCATCTTTTACAAGTACCTCTGTAGTCGCCTCTTTTTTATTTATACTGGGCGTCCCTTCTACAACAATAGAACCCTGTCGATTCTTGGTTATCTTTATATTCATTAAAATATGTCCATCAGGAGTTACCTTTGGAGTAACTTTAAGTGTCAGTGCTGCATCAATAAACTCTGTCTTTGTTCCTTCCTGAGAATAAGTCTTGTACGGGATTGATTCTCCCTGCTGTATTATAGCTTCTTTGTTGTCCAGGGTAGCAATCTTGGGCGCCGATAATATCTTGGTCAGTCCTTTTGTTTCCCCTGCAGATAACCTGAGATCAAGGTTGAATGCATCGCCTACTGTCTTCCCGATCGTAAACCCCATACTACCTTTTGTCCCGGCAATACCACTTGCCGGAAGATTGAC
>MHEI01000120.1:2974-7972 GCA_001805165.1 Nitrospirae bacterium RBG_16_43_11
ATTATAATCACCCGGAGTTGAAGTATAATCCCCCCCCCACTGTACACCGAGGTCCCTGGCAAAATTTGTATCTGCCTGAACAATCCTTGCCTCAATCAATACCTGCGGCGTCGGCTTGTCAAGTGTTTTAAGAAGATTCTGAATCTCCATATGTTTATCAGGAATGTCTTTAATAATTAACGTATTGGTACGCTCATCTATGGTAATGTCCCCTCTTGTACTGAGGCTCTTTTTTATGGAGTCAGCAATTTCTTTAGCCCTGGCATAATTAACAGGAATTATTTTAGTAGACAAATCCTCTGCTTTTATCATGGCCTCCTTAGCCCTTGCCTCCTCTTCCTGTTGTTGTGCTATATTGGCCAGTGTGTCTATCCTGACAACATTGTTTTCATATATCTTACCAAGCCCTTTCATCTTGAGAATAATATTTAGTGCCTGATCCCATGGAACTTCCAGCATCTTAATAGTTATTTTCCCCTTAACATTGTCTCCTATAATCATATTCAGCTTGCTCACCTCTGCAAGAAGCCTGAGGACATTAACAACATCCGCATCCTGAAAATCAAGTGATACTTTTTTACCATTATAATTACCGTTCTTTTTCTCTATAACAGTATTTGTTGACTGAGGACTATCCGGAGACTTTTCTTCCTTTTCTACTTTCGTTGCAGCCTGTGATGTTCCTGCTGCAGGAGGATTGTTAACTTTAAGGTTAGTGTTCGTACCAGGAGTTATAACTGGAGTCGGAGTCGGAGCAAGGGATGGAGATAAAGCCGGACTGCCTTCATTTGTGTTATTTGAATTGGTTTCACTAACCGGCACCGGGGCAAGAGAAGCTAACTGAACCGCCGGCTGCATCTTCTCCTTCTTTGAAAATACATTTATAGTAAGTTCCTTACCCTGTTTATTTACATCAAATTTGATCGCTTTTTTCAGGTCAGCTACAAATCTTACCTTATTTACCGGCGCAGGATGCAGGCCAATCCTGATCTTTGAAATGAGGTCGCTATCCACGGCCTTTTCATAAGGTGTGATTGAATTCCCGGCATCCTTCACATCAACAACCAGTTTATTACCCTCAACTATAAATGTCTCTGCAGTAATTTCATTATCTGCAGTAATTATAATGCTGTCTTTGTCATCAGATTTCTGAAAGCTCAGATTTCTTACCATGTTAAGGGTGGGGTCAGCAGGAGCTATCTTTGGGATATCTATAATCAGTACATTTGCTTTACTGTAAATCTGTGGTTCTGCCGCTTCACTCACAAGTCTGATATTTAATCTTGCAATCCTTACCGGAGTATCCGCCTCTACAGGGTCTATCTGAATAATGGACCCTTTACCCACTATGATAGGTTTATTGAACTCACCAAGAGAAATTCCAGACAGGTCTATTACTAATCTGGGCGGATCAATAAGTCTAAAGGAAGTATATTTCAATGAATTTCCTGCATCAAGCAGGATCTGTGTACTTGCCGGCAAATCAACAATATCAATATTTTTCAGTACCGGCATACCTGGCGTTTGTACAGGCACGGTTAATTCTGCTGCATTAACCTTTTTAACCTCCGTCGAAAACAAAATAAGAAATAAGGCTATGAACACTGCACGAACCGCCCCTTTGAAAGTAATTATCTTCATCCACCGCCCTCCTCTTTGGGACGGAGTCCCAAAACAGTCTTTTTAGATTTCTTTCTTCCATAGAAATCTGTAAAAATCTCCTCTATAATTACAGAGTCCTCTGATATCTTTTTAACAACCCCGCCCTCCGGACCAACCAGCACACCTTCCCGTATCAAATATCCCTTTGCATCAGGAGTCTCAATCATGGCAACATAAGACTTCCCCTCCCACATTATCCCGATAACTTTCAATTCCCCTAAACTTCGCTGCTGAAGAGGAGTAAGTCCCACCATTTTTTTCTCTTTTAAGCCAAGTATGAGAGATCTGAATGGGTCTCTCCTTCCGGAAGGTCTGTAATTATATCCTGAAGGTGCCTCTTCTGTCACGCTCGTTGCCTGAATTGAGGCAGGCTCAGACGAAGGTTGTTTTGCCTCTTTAACCGTCCCGGATACAGGCTTCGGGATCACAGGAGTCACCGGCTTCTCTGAACAGCCGGCAAACAAAATTAATATGGCAAACAAAATTAGTACATTCACGTTTATATTATTGCTCCTCTGCTGCAAACGTTGTCGCAACAAATTTATCCTGGATGAAGACAGTTTCTCCAACCGCTCTGCTTCCATCCATACTCAAACCTGTAACATTAACTATTCTTGATAACTTGCTGACCTTATCAAAGAAGGTTGCAAGGGCATGATAACCGCCGGACACTTCTACGTCCACAGGAATTTCCGTGTAAATGCCGGAAGGGTCTTTTTTCCTCGCACCAGGTTTCCATAATTTAACCTCTAAACCCGATTCTATGCTTAAATCAGATATCTGTTTAAGGAGTCCTGACACCTCTTCCTCCGCAGGAAGCTGGGCCCGGAGTTCCGCAAGCTGTGCCTGGAGTTGCGCGTTTTCTATCTTAAGCTGATCAAGCCTCCTTAATTTGACCTCGTTTGTCATAATTTCACGATTAAGGTCAGTAACACTTTTTTCAAGGACATCAATCTGAGTCTTTGCCGGCAAGAATATGAAATAAATAAAACCGCCAATAATTATTGTAAACACCAGCGCTATCAATATAATTTTCTGTGAACGCGGTATATTTTCAATAGATTCAAGGTTCATATATTTTATACGGAATCAAGGTTAACAATAAATGTCAGATTAAAATTATACACAGGTATCCCGGATTCTGTTACTTGCCGTGATTCTGTCAATTGAACATTTCGGAATAGTTTGGATGACTTGAGGTTGTTTACATACTTTACTATATCATCATTTGTCATCCCTGCTCCTGTAATATTTATATTACCTTCTTTTTCTTTCAGAGATGTCAGCCATACCCTGTCAGTCAGCATCCGGCTGAGTTCGTCTAACACAAGAACAGGCCCTCTCTGACTCTTTTTCAAATTCTGTATTATAGCAATCTTCTTCTCAAATATCTTCTTATCGTTCTCATAATTCTCTACCTCTTTAACCTTTTCCCTTAGTCCTGTCAGTCTTGTCTGAAGTGTCACTTGTTCCTTTGCAAGATATGATTTCGTGCTGGTCAGCCAGTACCATGTATATCCTTCAATCAATATTACAACCACGATAGCAATAATTATAAAAAAAATATACGATGGCAGACCTAATCTTAGGCTTACAGCAGTTCTCTTCGCCTTCTTTGTAAGTAAAAGGTTTATCCTTATCATCTGTCGTCCAGCCTTCGCACCCCCAGGCCAACCGCCACCGGAGCAATAGCTGTAATACTCTTAATATACCCGGCATCAAATGACGGAGGGATATCAATCTTTCTGAATGGGTTAATAAACTCAACAGGCAGTTCCAGCCTCTCCTGCAGGAATGCTTCCATATTCTTTATCTGAGATGAACCACCGCTTAACATAACCTTATCAATGTTCTCACTTCCCATAGTAGCCTTGAAGTAACCAAATGACCTTGTTATCTCGCTGGTAATCTCTGCGGAGACATTTTCTATTATTGTCTCAGTCTCGGGAGAGTCAACACCTTCAACATCTTCCCCTTTTTTTACTCTTTCTGCATCCTCATAGGAGAGACCTAAATCTTTCTGTAAGGATTCTGTATATCTGTTTCCACCTATGGAAATATCCCTTGTAAAGGCAAACATACCTCCCTGAAGGATGTTAATATTCGTTATGCCGGCACCAATATTTATCAATGCTACTGTCTCTTTCTCATTTATTTCATAGTTGACATTGTACATATTCTCTATAGCAAAAGAATCAATATCAACTATTACAGGCGTAAGACCTGCCTCAATAATGAGTGAGGTGTAGTCTGTAAGCTTGTCTTTTTTTACTGCTGCCAGAAGGACATTCATCTGTTGTTTTCCATCAGGACCAACGAATGTGCTAAGGATCTGAAAATCCATATTCACTTCATTGATATCAAAAGGAATATACTGTTCTGCCTCCCATTTAATAGATTCAGAAAGCTCCTCCTCAGACATCTGTGGAAGCGTAACCCTCTTGACTATTACTGAATGTCCGGAGACTGATATCACAGCATCTTTTGTTACAATGGCTTGTTCTTTAACGACATTCTGTAATGCCTCAACACACCTTACAGAATCCATTATAGTCCCATCCACGATTATCTCAGGGGCTAAAGCCGCAACACCAAACTTCTCAAGTGTATAACGCCCCTCTGTCTCAGACAATTGAATAAGCTTAATCGAACTTGAACCTATATCAATACCAATGGTTTCTTTTTTTCTCCGAAAAAACATTACATCATCTCTTTTCTTTAGACTTTATTATGTACTTAATTTCTTCAATATTCTCCTGGCTGTAGATTCGCCAGTTTCGCCAGTCTCGGCTGATATTAGATATTAACCCCACACTCTCCCATCTGAAGAGTGTGGCTTTTGAAATATCAAAAAGATTGCATATGTCTTTTGCGTAATACTTCTTATCCTTGCTCATGCTATGGATTGGAATGTCTCCATAAATATATATTAAGGGTGCAAGTCAAAAACTATAGTAACTATACTTAATATAATTAAGAGAGTCAAGTTTATTTACCGGCTCCCCATCTTGCATAAAGGTTGTTATCAATACATAGTGCATCAAGGATTCGTCCGACAATAAATTCTACCATATCATCTATTGTTGCAGGTTTGTTATAAAAGGCCGGCATGGCAGGGATAATATGAATTCCCATTTCAGAAAGGGTAAGGAGGTTTCTCAGGTGTACAGTATTCAATGGAGTTTCCCTTGGTACAATAATCAGCTTTCTCTTCTCCTTTAAAATAACATCGGCTGAACGGCCCACGAGATTAGATGATACACCTGATGCAATGGAAGCAACTGTTTTCATTGAACATGGAACGATAACCATTCCGTCAGTACGGAAAGAACCACT
>MHEI01000121.1:0-2573 GCA_001805165.1 Nitrospirae bacterium RBG_16_43_11
TTCAGCTTATGTCTGCTCATCGCGCGTTTTACTCATTACTCATTACTCATTACTCATTACTCATTACTCATTACTCATTTTACTCATTACTCATTGCTCATTGCTCATTGCTCATTTCTCATTTTACTCATTGCTCATTGCTTTCCACTCATTGCTTCCTTTGCTAATTGCTATTTTTTTAATGGCTGCTAACCGCGTCCATCTTAAGTATTAACCTGCATAGACGTCCGGCTGCGGCAAGTTCTATATCCTCAGGGACACGCTGGCCAGTAGTAAAGTATGACAGCGGTTTCTGTGCATTAATCATGGAGCTGAAGACAGCCCCATAGTTATCAGCCTCATCCAGCTTTGTAAACAACAGGCTGTTTATCTTTATATCCTTAAACTTTCCTATGATGTCAGTTAAGACAGTATTACTGCTTGTAGCGGAAAGGACCAGATGACAGTCTATCTCTATTGTCTGACTCATTAATTTGCTTAGTTCATTGACGTAAGTACGGTCTTTATGACTTCTGCCTGCAGTATCAATGAGGATCAGATCAGCATCTTTCTTCCTGTCTAATACCCCCCTGAGGTCTGACGGCGAAAGCACTACATCAACCGGAAGTCCGATAATCTTTGCATATATCTTAAGCTGTTCAACAGCCCCAACCCTGTATGTATCAAACGTAATCAGCGAAACCTTCTTCTTATCTATCAAGGTATATTTGGCAGCAATTTTGGCTATACTCGTTGTCTTACCCACACCTGTCGGGCCAACAAAGACCGCAATCTTTCTATCCTTATGCTCATTGCAGATAGGCCCCGTGATCTTAACCTGCTTCTGAATCAACTCATGACCATAACTGTTTATCTCATCAGTATTATCTTTCTGTTCCTCAGAAAGTTTATTATTCAATATCTGCACAAGCCTGTATGCTATGTTCCTGTCCATACCCTCTGATATCAGTCTTCTGAGGAAAATAACAAGATTATCATGAAGGGTTTTTAAATGTTCCTGCTCTCCATCGCGAAGCAGTTCCTGAATATAACCCTTCAGCAGCCCAAGTTCAGACTTCATATCTCTTAACTCACCAGGGGTCTCTCTCATATCATTTCTTATCTTCCTTAGCTCTTCTTTCAAAAACTCGTCTGTTTCAATAAATCCGGTCTGCAGGCTTTCAGAAGGGGTTTTAACCTGATGTTTATCAACATAGTCTCTGGCAGCGACAACCTCTATAACCTGCCGGCTGAACATCCCAAATACTCCGTTATCCTTTTTTATCTGTTTTGTAGAAAGTATAACTGCGTCCGGACCAAGTTCACCCTTTACTAACTTCAGCGCCTCCTGCATATCAACAGCTTCATATCTCTTAATTTGCATCGTTATACCTCACTATACTTATGGGTTGTAAACTCACCGATGATGATAGTTCATTGGAAGATAAGATAATTATGTTTGGAATGAATCTCTCTACAAACTTCCTTAATGGCGCCCGTATTGACGGTGATGTCAGAACTACAGGATTAATGCCCTTTCTCGTAGATGTCTCTATTACCCCTTTTAACTGATTGATAAATACCTGTGCCACACGAGGCTCCAGAGATAACTGCATACCCTGAGAGGTCTGTCTGATTGCTGAGTTAATCTTTTCCTCAAGTACAGGTTCAATTGTAATGACAGGCAGACTGTTGCCGCTTTGATACTGTTTTGTAATAGTCCTTGAAAGGTTGGCCCGAACATATTCTGTGAGCACGTCTGTATCCTTTGTCATGATTGCGTAATCAGCAAGTGTTTCAAGGATCGTTAAAAGGTCCCTTACTGACACCCTCTCCTTAAGGAGATTCTGCAACACCTTAACAACCCCGCCAAGAGTAAGCAGATTTGGTATAAGCTCTTCAACGACCCTCGGATATTTTTTGGCAAAACCATCCAGCAGTGTCTGAACTTCCTGCCTCCCAATAATTTCATGTGCATGCATCCTTATGACTTCTGTAAGATGGGTGATAATCACAGTTGATGGTTCAACAACGGTAAAGCCTGTCAATTCTGCCTTATCCTTATCCTGCTGGGTTATCCAGAGGGCAGGCAGTCCGAATGACGGTTCCTTCGTTGGAATACCCTGTATTCCCTTATTTAAACCATCAGGATTCAACGCAAGAAAACGGTCTGCCATCAGTTCTCCTTCTGCCACTTCTGTCCCCTTGATAAGAATCAAGTATTTGCCTGGGCCAATCTGCATACTGTCTCTGATATGAATTGGCGGTACAATTATACCCATATCTGAGGCGAACTGATGCCTGATGGATTTAATCCGCTCAACCAGTTCACCTTGCTGAGGGTCTACAAGCGGTATCAGACCGTACCCGATATGCAGCTCCATAATATCCAGAGGTGTCACGCCATCAAATCCCTCCTGCGGCGCTTCACCCTTGCCTTCTGTAACGGCCTTGCTCCTGAGTGCAGGAACTGATTTCTCCGGTTGATTCCAGCCAATCTCTTCACCTACTGTTTGTTTGATATTGTACGCTACCCACGCCACTCCCCCTGTTATAATTGCAAGAGTTATAAAAGCAAAATGAGGAAGTCCTGG
>MHEI01000121.1:2596-5985 GCA_001805165.1 Nitrospirae bacterium RBG_16_43_11
GAGTCCTGGTATTAACCCGAAGAAGAAAATAATAACGGCGCTGATTGCAATCGCCTTGTGATGAGAAAGTAACTGTTTTGATACTTCTGCGCCAAGGTTTGACTCTGATGCAGCCCTTGTTACAATTAAACCTGCTGATGTTGATACAATGAGGGCAGGCACCTGAGCAACCAGACCGTCACCAATCGTTAGAAGGGTATAATTCTGTGCCGCTGCACCAATCGCCATACCATGCTGCAGTACCCCTATTACAAGGCCACCGATTACATTGACAATCGTTATAATAATGCCGGCAACAGCATCTCCGCGTACAAATTTACTCGCACCATCCATTGCCCCATAAAACTCTGCCTCGTGGGCAATCTGCACCCTTCGTCTCCTTGCCTCTGCCTCATCTATCATACCTGCATTAAGGTCAGCATCAATACTCATCTGTTTGCCAGGCATTGCATCCAAAGTAAATCTTGCTGCCACTTCAGCAATACGGCCGGCGCCCTTTGTAATTACAACAAAGTTAATTACGACAAGTATAATGAATACTACAAGTCCGACTGCATAATTACCGCCGACAACAAAGTTACCAAATGCCTTAATGACCTTACCTGCGGCATCAGTACCTTCATGCCCCTTAAGCAGTATAAGCCTCGTGGAGGCAACATTAAGAGAGAGCCTTGCAAGCGTTGTGATTAGAAGGATAGAAGGAAATACAGAGAATTCAAGAGGTTTCAGGATATACATAGATACCAGCATAATAATGATAGACATTGTAATACTGAAAGAGAGAAGAATATCCATTATTATGGCAGGCACAGGTATGATCATGACAACAATGATGCCTACCGCCATTAGTGCAAGCAGAGCATCGCTGTTTTTAGTTAATGTAAGGAATAATCCCCTGTTAGGTTCTGCTATAGTTGCCGCCATAATCGCCTATTCACCCCCACCCTGTCCCTCCCCCGTAAAGGGGAAGGGGATTTTTAATTCACTCATTGCTCATTGCTTTCCACTCATTGCTTCTTCTACTCATTGCTCATTACTGGCATTACGTAACCCCTCGATGAATGGGTATCATGTCACCACCATTCACCTATGGGTTACGACATTACTAAGTTTTCCTTTTCAACTTATACACATACGCGAGTATCTCTGCTACCGCTTTGTAAAGGTTAGAAGGTATCTCATCACCAATTTTCACTATCTTGTATAGTGTTCTCGCCAATGGCTTATTCTCCAGAACTGTTATGTTGTTGCTCCTTGCGATCTCTTTTATCTTTTCAGCAATAATCCCAGCGCCCTTTGCAACAACCTTCGGGGCATTCATGTCACCATGTTTGTATGCCAGAGCAACAGCAAGATGAGTCGGGTTAGTAATAACCACGTCCGCTTTTGGGACATCAGCCATCATCCTCTTTCTCGCCATCTCCTTCTGCATGCTTCTTATTCTGGATCTGATCAGAGGATCACCTTCCTGCTGTTTATACTCCTCCTTTACCTCATCCCGGGTCATACGAAGATTCTTGGCAAACTGCCATTTCTGATACAGCAGGTCTATCGCAGCAAGGATAAATATAACTATACCTGTCCAGATAACAAGTTTTAATGTCACGTGCCCCATGTATGAAAAGATGTAAGTTACATCTGCATCTAATAACAATGGGAAATTATGAAACTCGCTTTTGATCAGACTATAGGATGTATACCCTACAATGGCTATCTTGATTAAAGACTTTAACAGCTCCATAATCGAACGAAGAGATAAAAGCCTTTTTATCCCCTCTGCAGGGTTAATCCGTTCAAACTTAACTTCGAGCGCCTTTGGGCTGAACACAAAACCAATCTGAAGTATATTTGATACAATACCTGCTAAAGCAACTGATACAAGAAACGGCATCAGTGTAAAAAAGACCTTCCTGAGTATACCTGACCAGAATGGATAGAAATTATCTGCAGTAAGTTCTATAGTACCGCTCGATCCAAGAACATTTGAGGTAATGTCCAGGAGGTTTGTGTATACGCCTGGCAGCAGATAATACATTGCGGCTGTCCCTGCCATTAATACCGCCACAGAGGATACCTCAGGGCTTTTTGCTACCTGCCCCTTTTCCCTGCTATCCGCATGGCGTTTGGGCGTCGCCTGCTCTGTTTTTTCCATATCCTGATCAGCCATATTACCTCACCATTACACTTAAAATATTAAAGAAGTCACCCTTCATACCCTCAAACGCCCTTTGAACCAGATTGGCAAACAAGGGGAGGGATAGTACCATTATCAATAATCCGCCTGCTATAGTTATTGGAAAACCAACCATCATTACATTCATCTGCGGCATAGTCTTTGAGACAATGGCCAGGGCAATGTTTGTTATAAACAACGCTACTATCACAGGGGCGCCTATCCTTATCGCAAGGACGAATATATCCCGTGACAATGTCATAATACCTGCAAACATCTGATTAGTTAATGCCAGTCGCATTGGAGGTACCAGGGTAAAACTTTCAGCAATTGCAGCAATAAATAAATGATGCGCATTAATAGTCAGGAAAATCAGAGTGGCCAGTATAGTGTGGAATTGGCCAATAATGGGCACGTGTGTGCTCGTCTGAGGATCAATTACATTCACAATTGAGAACCCCATCTGAAATCCAATTATCTCACCTGCCATTTCCATGGCGCTGAATACCAGTTTTGATATCAGACCAATAGTAAAGCCTATTATAATCTCGCCGGCTATCCCGGCAGTAAGCGTCAGCAGGTCTGCAGAGATTATTGTTGCATCAATCTTTACTATGCTGATCAATATAAGCGATATCAGCAGTGCAAGACCTATCTTGAACACCCGCGGCACATTGCGCGCCCCAAGAAAGGGTATAAAAAAGATCATAGATGCCGTCCGCACAAAAATCAGGATAAAAGAGTTTAATTGCATTAAGATATCCATTATTTTCGACCCTTATTTTATTTGATATATGCCGGGATATTTATAAATAACGATGATGTAAATCCCAGCATTACCCTCATCATCCATGGAAAAAATATCAGCAGTGCCAGAAATGTTACGATAATCTTGGGCACAAATGTCAGAGTTGCCTCGCTAATCTGAGTGACCGCCTGAAATATGCTTATAATCAGTCCAATTACGAGGCTTACCAGCAGCATCGGGGCGGCTATCAAAAGTGTAGTCTCCAGGGCACTCTTACCAATTGTCATCACAAGTTCAGGTGTCATTTTTCCCCTTTCGTCTTCCTAACCAAAGCTCCTGACTATAGAGCCAACGATGAGATACCAGCCGTCAACAAGTACAAATAACATGAGTTTAAATGGCAGGGATATCACCACTGGAGGGAGCATAAGCATACCCATTGACATAAGAACGCTTGCTACAACCATG
>MHEI01000122.1:0-2322 GCA_001805165.1 Nitrospirae bacterium RBG_16_43_11
AAGGGATTGTGGGTTGATTGAACCCCTGGTCTATATTGTAGTTAGGCAGGCTTACTGAAATCGGGTGGTCATTTGTCAAATCTGTCTGTAGATATTTCAGTGTAGCATCGTGAGCGCCTGACATGCCGCCATAAGCGCCTGTGTCACGGCTGTGGCACTTGCCGCATGCATTCCCCCCTGACTCTGAACCTCCAGGTTTCATCTGGTAGTGAACTCCTGTGTCTATAATCTCCCTGCTTTTTGGCTGATTAACGACTGCGTCTACTGCAACTGTCCCGTCATGACATGACAGGCAGGCAAGGGATATTCCATCCGGCCCATTATTCTGGGAATCAAAGTTGGGGCTTGAGTATAATTTATAACTTGAGTGTGACGGGAGCTGGCGGTTCCATAAAGGGGCAATTGGGTCAGCATTATGCGGGGTGTGACAGTATACGCATATTTCGCCGAAGTCAATGTATGCTGTCCCCTGCATCGGTCCGACATCACTCCCGAATGCCCTTTGATTTAAATAACCTAAGTCGTGCTTGGAACCTATCATCGAGTTTCCTGTTGCTGTTATTGTTACAAACATAACAACCCCTATTGAAATGACCGGGATCAGTAAAAAGTTTTTTTTCATTATGTAAATATCCCCTCCCATTATGAATATCGGGATAAGTACGGCCCTTTTATTATAAAAAGGGGATAAATCTACATTAGTAAAATAGCAACAAGCATGCCATTTGTAACTATTGGAAAAATAACCAAAAAATGTTATTTATCCGAAAATCCAGTTTCAAATCCCCCCTTACCCCCCTTTCTAAAGTGGGGAACTAATTTCCCCCTTTGAAAAAGGGGGATTAAGGGGGATTTTTGTTGACAAGAAAAATGTCAACTCCTTCTTACATGATTTACATAATAAATGTCAAGGTGTTTTTGTAAAAGTGTGAATTTGGCTGTTTATGTATCAATATTATACAGTATTGAGGAGGGTCTTTCGCTTATTTGTTAACTTCTTGTTTTTGCAGGACTTATTGGCTTGTATATATTTAATACAACTGGTGTGTAATTATACTGATTTGTTATTCAACTGCGCCGCTTTTTTTCACTTTTTTCAAGGCCGTACTTGAGTACCTTAAGTATCAGATTCTTTCTGCTGATTCCAAGGTCCCTGGATAATTTACTTTTATTCCAGTTAGTCCTCTCAAGCCCCTCACGTATGACATCCCTCTCTATGGTTTCTACGATAGATTTGAGTGTCCCGGATGTCTTGGGTTTCTTTAAATATGATTTTTTTTCGACCTCTTCGACAATATTAGGTGAAAGTAACTTTCTTGTAATAATCGTATCAAAGCCGGCTAAGAGGGTTGTCCTTTTTACTTCATTCTGCAACTCTCTTACATTACCCGGCCAATTGTAGTTGGTAAAGTATTCCATTACTTCATCGGACAACTGTTTTACCGGTATATTACGGTCATAGCAGAACTTTGTCAGGAAATAGTTTGACAGCAGGATAATATCTTCATGCCTCTCTCTTAAGGGGGGGAGGTGTATTTTTATTTCATTCAGACGGTAATATAAATCTTCTCTGAACGTTCCCTTTTCCACCATTTTTTTGAGGTCTTTGTTTGTGGCCGCAATTATACGTACGTCAACATGTATAAACTTTGTACCTCCGACACGTTTGAAGACACCATCCTGAAGAACACGGAGCATTTTTGTTTGAAGGGCAGGGCTCGTATCACCTATCTCATCCAGGAGAAAAGTGCCGCCGTCAGCCAACTCAAAGAGCCCCTTTTTCTGTATAATAGCGCCGGTAAAAGCGCCTTTTTCATGTCCAAATAGTTCAGACTCTAACAGGTTTTCGCTGAATGCGCTGCAATTTTCTGCAATAAAAGCCTTATCTCTCCTTGGACTATTATAGTGAACGATCCGGGCGATCATCTCCTTGCCTGTTCCGCTTTCACCGAGCAATAGTACAGTACTGTCACTTGGTATAATTTTCTCAAGTGTTCCGAATATTCTTAAGAGAGGAGGGCTTTTTCCTACAACACTGGAGAAGTCGAATTTCTTCATCATCTCGGTCAAAGGGCTTGGATGCTCTTCTTTCGTGATCTCCCTCTGATAGCTTACCATCTCCTCGACCATGGTTTGGAGAAGGCCTTTAAATACCTCTAATTTCTCTGAATTTACTACCGGGACCTCAATGAGTCTTTTCTCAAACTCCTCAGGCTCCACACCTAAATTTGATACATCATTCTTCAGGTCTTCAATCTCTTTTTTACTAAGCGCGTGCTCTAATACTCCGACAGCCATCACATAACCCAGACAGTTGTCGTT
>MHEI01000122.1:2357-7615 GCA_001805165.1 Nitrospirae bacterium RBG_16_43_11
TCTATGAAAGGTTGTCTGGAATCTCTGGTTAGTGTCGTAAGTTTCTTAATCCAACTATTACTCGCTTGTTTGGCCGGCGGTGATTGTTCAATAAAATTGCACAGTGTTGTGTCGGATCTGTAGACACTCCTTATTTCCTGACCAACGCTGTTGTAGTAGTGGATATTAAAGCCCCAATTGTTGCAAACTTCGACGAGTTTTTTGCTTATCCGTAACCCTAAAACCTTTTCCCAGAAGAGCTCCATAGGTGGGAAACAGCTCCTTTTAAGTGAACAATTTTAAACTTGATTATATTACTCTACATACAATAGGGTTGTCAATAATAGATAAAAATAGAGAGTTATAGAACAAGATTTAGGGATTATTTTGATAGGTGTGTATTTACTTCGCAGACCTGTTTAACTAATTTCCAGTTCTTTTCAGTTGATATAAGCTCCATTCCAATTGTATTCATATCGCTTGTCTGGCTGAATCTGACGGGTTTTCCTTCTAATTCAATAGAGCCGAGTACGGGCAGTTTCATTATAATGTTGATATGCCTGATATTATATGTGTCTTCATCAAGAGGGTCTAAATATCCTATTAACGCGCCTCCTTCACTTATATTTAGAAGAACGCCCGGCTGTTGTTGGCTGCCTACTGAGAATTCTACAGGAATATTTGTGGCGATTCGCTGGTATCTCCTCATGTCTTTTGACATTGAAACGGTCTTGGCTGTATTACCTAATGCCTCTTCTTCTGATCCCAGAATAGGAATGACGCTTGCAGCACGATTTTGTCCAAAAATGTCTCTGCAGGTCGTATTCATGTGAAATATTTTTGTGATAAGACCGCTTTCCAGGCCCGAGAGTATGGCAAAAACACATAGGGAATCAATTGATGAAACACCTTGAAAATTCAGGAGCGCGCTTGATACGCCGTCTTTCTTTAATCGCAGAAGTTCATCTTTGAGGTGAAGCGCCCTGCTCCCAATAACCTTACCATTTAAATCGAGTATTGCTATATCATCTTTTTTACGTATAGAAAAAGATAAGTTTTCGGTCATATACTAATTTGTGGTTCTGAAAATTCCACCCTCCTGTAAAATTATCATTTATTGATGGTTTAACTTTGCAAATATTATACCTAATCGAGGATGTGTCAATGATGTTGCTATTCAGGCGTTGCGTATGATGCAAAATTGAGATTTGCAGGTATAAATGTGTCTAATTATATTTATAATATTGAAGGTTGTCAAGCCAAGTTTTAATCTGCCCAAAATAATTATCCATCATACCTCACTATTTCTTGTACTGTTCCCAGTAGCTATTGATATCCTCTCGTATATCCTCGAGTATTTTATCTTGTCGTACCGGATAAAACAGGTGATTGAAGCGTCCCTGAGTCATTAAGTATTCTTCGACAGGTTTAAACTTCGATGGTATATATGTGTGTTTGACCTCTCCATTAATTGCTTCCTTCAATGCCCAGATACCGGTGTCTACAGCCAGCCTGGCTATTTTAACAGTGAGCGACGGGTCATACATCCAGCCTGTGGGACATGGCGAGAATGCAATGAAGAGTTTCGGGCCTTTGTATTGCATGGAGCGGCTGACCTTTTCTGAAAGGTCTACAGGGTGCCTGGGGGATATTGTTGCAATATAAGGTGGTTTGTGTGCCCTCCAGATCTCAAAGATATCTTTTTTATGGCTTCTTGTTCCTGCAGTAGATAGGTGTGCAGGTTTTGAAGTCGTGGTCATTGAACCATAAGGTGATGCGCTTGACATCTGCATACCGGTGTTACCATATGCCTCATTATCGTAGCAAAAATAGTAGAAATCCAAATCACGGAAAATAGCTCCTGATGTTGAAGACAGAGCCATATCATAAGTTGACCCATCTCCGGCAAGTACTACTACTTTCATGTCATCTTCAGGTTTAAGTCTTCCTGAGGCGATGAGAATATCCAATGCATCACGCACACCCTGGGCTCCTGCAGGAGCTGATGCCATGTTAGTATAGAGCCATGATCCCCTGAATGGAGAATATGGAAAAAGTGCAAGCAGGGTAAAACATCCTGCGGCGTTGACAAATACTACATTTTTACCGAGGACCTTGTGAAAAAGCCGCAGGGCTTCAAGCCCTCCACAGCCGCCGCACACAGTTGTACCGGGAAGGATGAACTCTTCTCTTGATAGGTCTTTGAGTCTTTTGTATTTTGTATCAGACTCCATAATGTGTCTTACTGTCGAGTTTTACCGGCTATCTCAAGCAGTTTTTTCATCTGCTGCCATTCAGATTCAGTATAAAGAAGCTGAGTGGCAGGGACAATACCGGTTTCTGATGCCATGATTGTATCATTCAGTACCTTTTGAAATTCTATGAAGCTTATATCTTTACCACCAAGACCGCCTATAAACGATAACATAACAGGTCGTTTTGTCTCATTATATAATGAAGAAGCGATTTCATTATAGAATATTCCACCTGAACCAACTGATATATTCTGATCAATCACTGCAACTCCTTTCCGGTGTTTAAGCGCTGCTGTTATTTCTTTTCCCGGAAATGGTCTTACAAGTCTAAGACGGAGAAGGCCAACCTTGATCCCTTTGTCCCTGAACCTGTCAACTGCTGTCTTCCCTTTTGTTGCAAATGTATTACTCATCACAATTACGTAATCTGCATCATCCATCCTGTATTCTTCTATTACCCCGTATTTTCTTCCGAAAATCAGATTAAAATCATCTGCTGCGGTGTTGTGCACCTCGATTGCATTTTGTGACGCCATATGCATCTGATACTTAAAGTACGAGTAGGTTGGACCTCCTAATACAGCGACACCCTGAGACATTGGTGTTGATGCATGAAAAAAAGCGTGTGTCGGGTTGTACGGAGGCAGGAATTCTTTAACTTTTTCCCTGGATGGGATTTCAACAGGTTCCCTTGTAAACGACAGGTAGTACCCGTCCATGTTTATTAAAAAAGGGAGAAGCACCTTATTATCTTCTGCTATCCTGTATGCCATCAGTACAGAGTCCATGACCTCCTGACACGTCTCTGTGTGGATCTGCAAAAAGCCTGAGTCTCTTGCGCTGAGTATATCATTATGGTCCGGTTCTAAAGTAATTGGTGACGCCAGTGCCCTTGAGACATTTACCATTACGAGGGGGACCCGCCATCCGGCAATGGTATAAAGGACCTCAAGTGCATATAGCAATCCCTGGCTTGATGTTGCAGTAAATACCCTTGCACCTGTAGCCGAGGCAGCTCCGGCGGCGGTAACCATTGAATGCTCTGAGTCCATGGTTACGAACTTCCCATTCATAATGCCATCGTCAAACCATTGCGACAGTGTTTCAATTATTTCAGTCTGGGGTGTTATCGGAAAAGCCGGGACATAGTCCACATTTGCAAGCCTTACACCCCATGCTGCGGCCACGTTACCAGTAATCAATTCCTTCGCCAAAGTTTATCCCCCCACTTACTAACGTCTACTAATTGTTCATCGCTCGGCGCTCATTGCTCATTGCTTGAACTCTCCCGTTCCACGGTTATTGCCTTAATTGGACACTCCTCATAGCATATAAGGCAACCCTTGCAATGGTCATAATCTATATGCGGGAATTCTTTATCATCCAGAGATATTACACCGTCAGGACACCACACAAAACATATCCAGCAGTGATTGCATTTGTCATAGTTAATCACAGGTCTGAATGTCCGCCATTTACCGGTCTTTCTTTCAATTATGTTTCCGCTTGCGATTACGTTTGGAGTACTAATGGCAGGTGCTTCATATGGCAGGACTATGGTCTTTGTCAAAAGCTGTGAGGTTTCAGCCCGCGTAATTATTTCAAATGATGGTAGACTGTCAAAGCATGTTCCTGCAACTTCAACATTTTTACGTATGATTTCCTCAGAAGAGATACCTATGGATGTTAATTCCTTAACAACAGCCTTTTCTACGGTCGCTTTATTAATCAATCCGGTAACCCTGCAGGCTGCTGCGCCCATTGCGGCGCTGATTGCTGAGCCTTTACCTATTACAGACATGCTGATCTCTGTCGCATCAATGAGAAATACACGGCCTCTCGCGGCTAATCCCTCACTGATATCATGCGGGCGATTCGTATTAATTATTATGATGGTATTGGTATCTGCACCATTCAGAGGATCTGCCATGGGGTCTTCAATGAGGGAGTCGTCTGCTATGATTACAATATCCGGACTGCTTATTATCCCGCGTTCAAAGATTGTCCCGTCAGATATGCGGGTATAGGCTGTAAGAGGTGCTCCGCGCCTTTCAGCCCCATATAGTGGAAAGTCCTGGACATTGAATCCTTCCATAGATGCTGCTGTACCGGCTATACGGCTTGCTGTCTTAATCCCATGGCCGCCGCGGCCATGAAACCTGATACGAATCATCATTTTTCTCATGAACCGCCACACACATGTTTATTCTATCACAGAATATAGCTCAAATCATCAGCTATCAAGGTCAACAAGGTCTTCAGCATGAACAGGCATAAACCACTTCTGTGCTATAAATGTAGGGATTACTGCGCTTGCGATAAGTACACCTGTCAGCACCGAATATTGTACATTATCTATATATCCTGACTGCAGACCGAAAATACTTGCAATTAATCCAAAGGTCAGGCCTGTGCTCATCAACAGCGTTGAATAAATGTGTCCGTCAGGAATATACCTTTTTGCAAAAAAATAGACTCCACAGAACTTGGCAAGCTGTTTAATTACAAAGAGTGCAACGAATAATCCTATTGCTGATAGGACCAGGGAGAGGGAGACTTTCATTCCGACAACAATAAAAAATAAGGGTGTGATAACAGCAAATGCTACAGTCCTCAGCCTGTTCTTAACCACCTTAGTTTCGGATGTCTCAGAAAAATGTTGTGACATCAATAATCCCAATATAAATGCAGGGAGTATAGCATGTCCTCCGCCCATGTTTGCGAAATATACGAACAGGAGGAGGAGAAGGAATATATATTTTATTTCAGGCTCTATTACCTTGTTTTTTAGCCGTGGATTATCAAAAACATAATGAGAGAATTTTGTGGCAAGAAAGATTACACCTATTGATACTATAATAAAAATTAGGGTATACAGAGTAGGTTTATTAAATAAAATGCTCAACACGAGTGCAGTTCCTGTATTGGTTATGAATGTTGATGCCATGATTAATTTCCCGATCTCTGTCCGAGACAAATTTGTTTCAACAAGGGCAGAGTAGACAACGGCGAGGGATGTTTCAG
>MHEI01000122.1:7644-8374 GCA_001805165.1 Nitrospirae bacterium RBG_16_43_11
TTGAGGCTCCAGCCTGCAACATAGTAAGTATAAAGAAAGGCAAGTAGAAATGGTGTCAGGAAAGAGAACAGGCCAATCAGAAAACTTTCCTTAAATTTTTCCTTCATTAACCTGACATCAACTTCTGCCCCTGCCAGGAATGTCAGGACAATCCCGCCGAAACTGGCAAAGTATAACATCCATTCTTCAGTCTGTAATCCAAGATTACCAGCGGTAACCCCAAAGATAATTTCTATTACAGCGACGGAAATGCCTATTTTGAGAGAGATCAGGCTTGAAAGGAATATCAGCAGACCAACTATTAATGGGATTATATCTGCTTTCAATAGTTTTTCCTGTTAAGAATTTTCAGCTACAGGTAGGAGTCATCAGCCTTCTCAGGCGGTTATAAGGTGAACCCCATCACCATCTCCATGACGGTTTGACTATATCAAACTGGTTTTCATTTTGCAATCTCTACTATGATGTTATAATTATTTAACTGATACGCTGAAAAGAGGAGAGATATGGTGAGAGACCTCTCATTATCAAGCATTGCTGTTTTCGACCGGTTTGCCCGGGAATATGATCAATGGTTTATCGAGAATAGTTTCGCCTACATGTCAGAAGTAGAAGCGATTCGCCGGTATATCCCTGATACCGGACTTGGGGTTGAAGTAGGTGCTGGTAGCGGGCGATTCTCCATACCCTTCGGGATTAAAACAGGCATAGAACCATCTGAAGAGATGGC
>MHEI01000123.1:0-834 GCA_001805165.1 Nitrospirae bacterium RBG_16_43_11
GAAAGGATGTTGTATATCGTATGCCCCCTTCCCTTGTCAGTATTGTTCCTGTGAAGATATCGAAAAGGGAAAACGAGACAATAGAGCAGGCAATCTTGCGTGAATCAAAAGAATATATACCTTATCCAATCTCTGATGCTGTGATTGATTATCTCCCGGTTAAGAGCGCTGACGAAGGTGAAGGCAAGTCTACAAAGGTTCTGTTAATCTTTGTCAAAAGAAGTGATGTTATCAGTCACCTTAACATGCTCAAAAAGATAGGACTTCATGCACATGCGATTGATATAGGGCCTAATGCTATAAACAGGACGATAAAGAGATTTAAAGAACATTCAGAAAAACGGATTCTGGTAATTAACATCGGCCACGACAATAGCTTTTCTACAATCCTGTGGGATGACGCAATACTTATAGACAGGAAAATGGGATGGGGATTAAATAACATCACTGAGAAACTTGTTTCAAATCTTGATGTCAACATTGATGAAGCAAGAAGGATATTATTCAAGCATGGTATAGACTGGTCATCTGTGCCTCAAATTACCCTTGATGAAAATACATTTCTGATGAATGATAGTGATATACCGTCCCATATTTATGAAATAGTCATGCCAGCTCTTTCAGAGCTGAATAAAGAGATAGAGAAAATCCTTGTATATTGTACTTCAGAAATGAAGGGTGCCATGATAGATAAGATTTATCTGATGGGAAGCGGCGGGTTTCTGAAACACCTGACAAGCTACGTTCATGAGATTTTTGGTATAAGTGTTAATGTCTTTGAACCAGGCACTATTTTCAGCAAATCCGGCAAATTGAAAGATATCGTCAAAAATA
>MHEI01000123.1:847-1628 GCA_001805165.1 Nitrospirae bacterium RBG_16_43_11
TATGGTGCCTATTGGACTGGCACTCAGAGGTTACGATGCGTGAATACGATATAAATTTAATTCCCAATGATGTATTAGAAAGTGAGACGTTAATACTCAGGGCGCGCTCGTGGTTACTGATAGCGGCAGGCGTTTTGATGGTCCTTTTTGTAATAAACATGACAATAAAGATAATGAACAACTATGTGTCAAAGGAAATGTCTGCATTGTCATCGGCGAGTGAAAAGTTTTCAAGGGAAATGATGCAGACCAGGGATATCCGATTGAAGGAGCAGGAATTATTAGACATCAGGAAAAAGATCGGATTCCTGTCACAAAAAGGACCGGTAATGAGGATATTTTCTTCTATTGATAAGGCTATCAACCATAACATTACTCTGACTCACATAGAGATCAGGTCACAATATCCAAATGCCCTCACTGTTAAAGAGTCAGGCGGTAAAGATAACACTATCGTAATACATGGTATGGCGCAATCTAACTCTGACGTTGCAACCATGTTGTTGGAGTTGTCTAAGAATGAATTTTATGAATCTGTAAACCTTAGATATTCGAGATTGGGGGATTCGGAACAGGGCAGATCTGTTATTTTTGAGATGGAATGTTCGTTAAAGAACCTGAACTAATGAGAAAATGATGATGGAGATGTTGAAATACTTAGACAAGAAAAGATTAGACCTGATATCAATCAGTGTTATAGTAATTTTATTTGTGCTATTCTTTTCCATGTTTTTGAAAGATGACATTTCAATGCATATTTCCCTCAGGAAGAGTCTGTCTA
>MHEI01000123.1:1641-1711 GCA_001805165.1 Nitrospirae bacterium RBG_16_43_11
GAGCAAAAAAACAGGGCATCCGATATTACAGCGCTGGAAAAAGAGATAATAGATTATAAGAATATATTTC
>MHEI01000123.1:1742-2566 GCA_001805165.1 Nitrospirae bacterium RBG_16_43_11
TTATATGACTGCCATAGCCCGAAGGCACAGGGTAGAGGTTGCCTCAGTAGAGCCGGGAGAGGTGATAAAAGGTGATTTATTCACAAAGAGTATGTATACAACCTCGCTCACAGGCGGATTTTATGATGTGTATAATTTTTTATATCGCATTGAAGAGGATTGGAAGGGTGTCAAGATTGAACGTGTTGTGATGGATAAAGATAGTGAAGACAGCAGGATACATGTCATGTTAACAGTTGCGGTATTGTCAATATGAAGATGATGATGTTTGTTATTGCCGGCATAATGTTTAGTTACTCAGTACTTGCATCGTCCTATACATTTGCTGAAGGTGAAAAGCAGGCAGAGGTTCCGCACATATCCCGGAACCCGTTTGTGAATGCGCCATACAGTTCACCCAAAAAAGATCAAAGTGGGACACAAAAGTATACTATCGGGGACGCAGTGAAGAGTATGAAGGTAAAAGGTATATTAATCGGGAAGGATTACACGAAGGCTATTATTGGGCACAGAATTGTAAAGGCCGGAGATGAAATTGGTGAGTTTACTGTTTCAGAGATTACACGTTCAGGTGTTACCCTGTTATATGGCGACAGGGTATTTCATGTTTTTATGGAGTGAGAATATATATGAATAACTTATACAGAATAACAATTATTTCCCTTGTTACATTTACTATTACTCTCTTTGGAATTGCAACTACCGGATACAGTGAAGAGGTATTAACGGAGATACGATTCCATAATGCTGATCTCCAGGATGTAATCAGAACCCTTTCCGATCAGGGGGGTATTAATATAGTTTCAGGAACGAACGTCTCCGGC
>MHEI01000123.1:2590-5091 GCA_001805165.1 Nitrospirae bacterium RBG_16_43_11
GTAACGATTCTCCAGGCGCTTGAAGCAGCATTGAAGATTAACGGATATGGGATTGAACATGTGGGCGATATTATGTTTGTCAAATCTTTAAACGATCTCGTTAGTCAACCGGAGACTAAGGAAATACCACATGAAAAACCTGTTACAGTAAGACTTTACAGTAAGAGTTACCGGATAGTCTATAGCGATGTCTCGGAAGTTGCCTCTGCTGTAAGGGAAAACATCTCAAGGCATGGCAGGATAACAGTGAATAAGTCAAATAACATAATAGTAGTCGAGGATACAGAGGATGGTATAAGCAAGATTGATACACTGCTTAAGAATCTGGATATTGTGCCTAAACAGGTACTGATTGAGGCCAAGATTCTTGAGGTGCGTCTGGGCAATGATATGCAGCTCGGCATAGACTGGAATAAGGTCTTTAAAGGCGGGGATGCTACTTATACATTAAGCGAGGCAAACTTTGCAAGGCGGCCTCAATCTTCAGGTTCTGCCGGACTGTTTTTTAATGTAGTAACCCCGCACTTTGATCTGTTTCTGAATGCACTCCAGGAAAAAGGAGACCTTAAAACCCTTGCAACCCCTAAACTTCTTGCACTTGACAACAGAGAGGCTGAGATAATTATAGGAGGCAGACTCGGTTACAGGGTAACTACAACTATAAACCAGGTTACTACTGAAAGTGTGGAATTCCTGGATATTGGAACTATGTTGAAGCTTACACCCCGTATAAGTGACGATGGCATCATCCTGTTAAATATACATCCTGAGGTCAGTGATGGCGTAATTGAACAGGGGCTCCCCACTGAGACCACAACAGAGGTGACTACGAAGGTCCTGATCAGAGATGGGGAATCTATTTTTATAGGAGGTTTGATAAGGGATAGAAAAGAGAAGTCTGTTCAACAGATACCCATCCTCGGAGATATTCCAATTATTGGTAATCTCTTCAGAAAGACTACTGACAGCATATCCAGGACTGAAACGATTGTGATTATTACTCCACATATTGTTGATGCACGGAGTGCTGCTATAATGCAGCAGGAAAAGGAGAAGGTGGAGTCATTCGAGTCCGGAGAGAGTCCCTCAGGTGACATAAAATGATAAGAGGTGCATGGCTGCTGAAGCTGCAACGGGTATAGTGAGATTATCATTTATCTTAAGAGGTATGAGTTCGACGATTGTTCCTGTTAGTGCGCCTGTAATAATAACAGGCCCGGACAGATTGCCCCAGAGCTTATGAAGCAGGAAACCTGTAATTATAGAAGCCGTTAAAAAGCCTAAACTTCCTTCAAGGCTTTTTCTGCCTATCCTGAATCTCCCAAAATTGCTGCCAACTATGAAAGCAATAGGGTCGCCGACTGCCAATACTGTCATAGAAAATAAAACTATCTCTTTCGGAAACAAGAGTATGGAAATCAGTACTCCCGATAGGTAATAGAGTGTGCCTGTAGGATTTCCGGTCTCTTCATCACGCATGAGAACACCAAAATATTTAATGAATATACGGTTTATTCCTGGCAAGTATAATCTGGCAGCCTCGATTACGAGTGCTATAAAAAACAGGGCTGAAATCAGATACACATCGGTAACTTCATCAAGGTACGCAATTATTAAGACAAGAGAGAGTCCTGACATGGTATGATAAAGTTGTCTTAAACCTGCTATCTTTAACATGATTTGATTGCTGTCATTGAATAAATACTTTAAATTACTTCTGAACAATTGACAAGAGATAATTGTTGTTGTTATATTGAGTTCACGTGTACAACGGAGGTATCGGGAATGCTTAAATCGTCTGAAAAGATCTGGATGGATGGTAAGTTTGTAAACTGGAAAGATGCAAATGTCCATGTATTAACCCATACTCTGCATTATGGTGTTGGCGCTTTCGAGGGGATAAGATGCTATAAGACAGCGGACGGCCCGGCTATTTTCCGTCTCGATGAGCATGTTGAGAGGCTTTTTTCCTCTTCCCACATCCTGCAGATAAATATCCCTTATACAAGAGAGGACATAAGAGAGGCTATAATGGATACGGTCAGGATAAACAGGCTTGAGTCATGTTATATAAGGCCAATAGTCTTCATAGGATATGGCTCAATGGGGCTTTATGTTGAGGATAATCCAATAAATGTTGCTGTAGCTGTATGGGATTGGGGTGCGTATCTTGGCGATGAAGGACTTGAGAAAGGGATCAGGGCGAAGATATCCTCATTTACAAGACATCATGTGAACATCTCTATGACAAGGGCTAAGGTTCCAGGTCATTATGTAAATTCCATACTTGCCAAAAAAGAGGTCAAGGCCGCCGGTTATGATGAGGCTATACTCCTGGACCCTGATGGTTATGTTGCGGAAGGGAGCGGGGAGAACATATTTATAGCACGTAAAGGTATTATAAAAACTACCCCTCTTACATCCATACTGGCAGGTATAACAAGAGAGACGATTATTCAGGTTGCAAGAGATATGGGCCTTACAGTTGTAGAGGAGAGATT
>MHEI01000123.1:5106-9572 GCA_001805165.1 Nitrospirae bacterium RBG_16_43_11
CTACATAGCTGATGAGGCCTTCCTGACCGGTACTGCTGCTGAACTCACTCCGCTACGGGAGGTTGACAATAGAGTTATTGGCAACGGCAAGCCTGGTCCGGTTACTAAGAGGCTCCAGGATGCCTTTTTCAGCATTGTTCATGGCAAGGATAGCCGGTACAAAAACTGGCTTACATATGTTTCCCCGATTGCTTGAAGTTTCCATCCGGCGGTGTTAGACTAAAAACACCCAAGGAGTCTTCCATGAAAGAGGCATTCCTTTACGAGAAATTAGAAGATAACAAGGTACGATGTGACCTTTGTGCGCACAGGTGCCGTCTGCCGGAAGGTAAGACAGGTATATGCGGTGTCAAAAAGAACATTGGCGGAACGCTATATACCCTTGTATATGATAAGTTAATATCATCCCATATTGACCCAATAGAGAAAAAGCCCTTATTCCACTTTTTGCCGGGTTCAACCTCTTTTTCTATAGCCACGGTAGGTTGTAATTTCAGATGTCTCCACTGTCAGAATTATGAAATATCCCAGATGCCCAAGGATGAGGATATTATAAGAGGGAGCCGTACACCGCCGGAAGATATAGTGGTAACTGCAGAAAGATATGGTTGCGGGAGCATATCATACACCTATACTGAGCCTACTATATTTTTTGAACTTGCTTATGACACAGCTAAGCTTGCTCACGAGAAAGGGATTAAGAATGTGTTTGTCACAAACGGGTACATGACGGAAGAGGCGCTTGAGATGATCAGACCTTATCTTGATGCGGCCAATGTAGACCTGAAATTCTTTAATGAAAAGATGCATAAGAGGGTTTGCGGGGCATCACGTGATCCGGTTCTTGATACTATTAAAAGGATGAAAAAACTTGGTATATGGGTAGAGGTTACTACACTTATCATCCCTACTAAAAATGATTCTGATGAAGAACTTGAACAGATCGCAGGATTTATAAAGGATGTGGGCCCTGAGATACCATGGCATGTGAGCGCCTTCCATCCTACATACAAGATGCTTGATATACCCCGCACACCATCATCTACTCTCTACAGGGCAAGGAAGATAGGGTTAAGCGTTGGGCTCAGGTATGTCTACACCGGCAATATCCCGGGTGATGAGGGAGAACATACATTTTGTTATAATTGCAAGGCAGTGCTTATTCACCGGTATGGTTTTGAACTTGTGGAAAATCATATTATAAATTCCCGCTGCCCATTCTGCGGGGCTTCTATTGATGGAGTGGGATTGGGACGGAGAGAGCATGAAAGCGTACGAAACGTTTGAACACAGGGCGGACATCGGGGTTAGAGGTTATGGGAGGAGGGTGGAAGAGGCGTTTGAGAACGGAGCCAGGGCTATGTTCTCAGTAATGGCTGAGATTAATGATGTTAAACCTCAGGATAGCGAGGAAGTAAGTTGTGAGGCTCCGGACATGGATTACCTGTTTGTCGAGTGGTTAAATAATCTCCTTTCTATATCGCACCTTAGCGGTAAGATTTTCAGCAGTTTTAAAGTTGAGATAAAAGACAATAAGCTCCGTGGGAAAGCATGGGGTGAAAAGATAGATGCCAGCCGGCACAAGTTAATGACAGAGGTAAAGGCAGCGACCTACAGTATGCTGAAGGTTAGTAAGGAAGATGATGTTTATGTTGCTCAGTGCGTAGTAGATGTGTAGGGAGATATAATGGATATTAAGTCGCTTAACAAGATATCAGACTATATCTGGGAGATACCTCCTGAAGGTGACATGCGGGTGCCTGGCAGGATATTTGCCAGCGAAGGGCTTGTTGAGGAACTCGATGACAATGTCGTTAAACAGATAAAGAATGTGGCATGTCTTCCCGGCATACAGGAGGCATCAATAGCTATGCCTGACGCTCACTGGGGATATGGGTTCCCTATCGGAGGAGTAGGCGCCTTTGATCCCAAAGAGGATGGAATAATCTCGATGGGGGGGATTGGATTCGATATTTCCTGCGGTGTAAGGACCATGCGTACAGGTATGACACGGAAGGATATACAGCCGCATTTAGAAAAACTTGCTGACCGTCTTTTTGCTGTAGTTCCGGCCGGCCTGGGTTCAGAAGGGAAGATCAGATTAAACCAGCAGCAGATAGATGAGGTACTCCTCAAGGGGGCACAGTGGGCAGTCTCCAAAGGGTACGGAATAAAAGATGATTTGATGTATATAGAGGAGGGGGGTGTTATGGATGGCGCTGACCCTTCTCATGTTTCATCTACAGCAAAGGAGAGACAGTTCAGGGAGGTAGGGACCCTCGGTTCCGGTAACCACTACTTAGAGATACAATATGTAGCAGAGATATATGATGAACAAATCGCCGGTGTACTCGGATTATATAAAGATGACGTCGTTGTGTCAGTTCATTGTGGTTCACGGGCACTGGGACATCAGATTGGGACAGACTATCTAAAGACACTTGCAGAGGCGTCAAGGAAATATAATATTGCAATACATGAGAGAGAGCTCGTCTGCGCCCCTATTGATTCTCCTGAAGGGCGAAGATACTTTTCTGCAGTATGTGCAGGAATTAACTGTGCCCTTGCAAACAGGCAGGTCATATCTCACCTTGTCCGTGAGGCATTTTCAGATGTTATACCTAAAGCGAGGATCTCCATACTCTACGATGTCAGCCATAATACATGTAAGGTTGAAGAACATCTTGTGGGTAAAAAAATGAAGCGCCTGTTTATCCACAGGAAAGGGGCAACAAGGGCATTCGGCCCTGGCAGGAAAGAGATTCCGGAGGAGTACAGGTCTGTCGGGCAGCCTGTTCTGATAGGCGGGACTATGGGGACATGTTCTTACATATTAGCCGGCACAGAATCCGGTATGACACAGGCATTTGGTTCAGCCTGTCACGGTGCCGGAAGGGCGCTCAGCCGTACACAGGCTAAGAAGAAATGGAGAGGAGATGTCCTCCTGAGAGATTTGGCAGCGAAGGGTATCATTGTAAGGGCACATTCCTACTCAGGCGCTGCTGAAGAGGCGCCCGGCGCCTACAAAGATGTTACTGCGGTTGTTGATGCTACCCACAAGGCCGGTCTGGCAAAAAAAGTGGCAATGGTCAGGCCTATGGCTTGTATAAAGGGCTGACTCATAGTAATGTCCCACCTATATCCCAATACTTGGTTTTCCGGGGTCACCTTTAATATGAAGCGTATAATATCCCTCACGGTCTTTTGTCTGGGAGATAAAAGAAAGGATACCCTGATATTGCACTTTCATCTTCTCCCCGACTGAAAAGCGTATTGCCAGATCAAGATTCCCCGGTTCACTACCTGATGCAAGTTTAATATCGCCTTTGATAGATCCTTTGATATCGCTATTCTTGAAGCGCAATTCCTTTAATGACAGGGTATTGCCTTTGATGTCAACTGTCCCGTTCAGCTCATCGAGGGGGATATCCGGCAGTGTAAATCCCATGACCTTGAGCTTGCCAAACTTACCATCCTTCACCAAAATTCGTATTTGACCTTCCGGTTTATTGGCAGCAAGTCTTATGACCAGGTCTCCACTGACCTTTCCTTCAATTGTTACCGGAACTGATTTTAACCTCTCAATACGGGTTACGTCTATATTTGCCCAGTCAGCCTTAAGGATACGGTTGTCACTGCGCATAGTCAGCGTGCCATTCACTGTTCCGCCATAGAGTGCAGCAGCAATATTAGAGACAGGGCTGAAAGATGCAATACTACCGAAAGGGATGTCAATCTCGAAACGGTCAATACGGGCGAGTATAGGATTATTTATCGCCCCCCTGTTCCTGAGTTCCATGCCTGTGAATTTAAGGCCGACTGGAAACAGCCATTTATCACTGGCCGTCCTGATCTCCGTTGATGTACTCTTTTCGATCTCATAGATAATACGCTCCCTGATCTCTTCCCTCGGAAACAGTATGATGAAAAACAGGACAAAGGCCGCTATACAGAAAAGTATATAACCAATAATAGCCTTGATATTTCTTCTAAGAAATTGCCGTATAAGACTCAAGCTCTTCACTTTACTTTCTCATAAAAAGATACTACAACAGACGCATCCATAAGGCCCGGGTCATCAAATCTGCTTTTCATATGCAGCGTCTTGACCTTCAACGGATAGACCGAGTTTTCTATATAATTCAAGTAAGTGGTCAACTGCTCCAGCACCACCCTCTCTATCTTGATCTCAATAGAAGACTCCCGGAAGTTTTCACCGATAGGTATCACCCTCGGTTTCATGGATACTACCTTATCTCTGATCTTCGCCTGGGTGGATACATTTTCCATGAAGGTAAGGGGAGAGAATCCTTCCTTAGTCCTGGAGGCCCCTTTATCCAGTTCTGTGTACTCCTTCTTCATGACAGCATATTCTTCTTTCAACTGTACGAGATTCTTGTACTGTTCCTCCTTCTGCTTTGTCATTCGCAGCAAGGTCGTATAGCGGTCTGTCATAGGACCGATCA
>MHEI01000123.1:9609-13581 GCA_001805165.1 Nitrospirae bacterium RBG_16_43_11
ACCAAATATGACAATGGCCTTTTCCCTCGGATTCAGCCTTGAACTTAGTTTGTTTATGTAGTTTACGATGTTTTTCATCTTTACATATCAATGATTATCCTGAACTTAACCTTCTTCTGATCCGCAGACAGTTTAGCGTCTGAAACATCCACCTTTTTGAAAAAGCTTACAGTTTCAAATTCTTTTTTTAATTTCTCAACTGACTCAAAGCTGTCAGTCTCTCCCTGAACCCTGATCTTACTCTTGTCAATCATTATATCATCAACATCAACCTGCATATCCTTAGGTACCTTTTCAGATAGAGTGTTCAATGTATCGAGAGACGTTATTACCCCTTTTGAACCACCGCCAAGCGCCTCCACCTTTTTCCGCAATTCCTCAACAGCGCTCTTTGACTGCTGGACCTCATCCACAATATTTTTAGCTTCAGGGAAGGCCTCCATATAGACCTTCCGCATTTCTGCCTTAACAGCATCATATCTGTCCTGCCGGTACTGGAATTTAGAGTAGAAGTCTGCAAAGCCAAGGATTATAACTGAGATAATGGCAGCAATAATATAGATGGTTTTACCTACATTAACTTTTGTCTCTTTTCTGGAAATCTGCTCACCCTTTTTGAAATTCAGACCCACTGCATGTTTTTTGCGGGCCCCGCAGAGGGCGAGTCCTATACCCGTAGCAAGGGTGTAGTTGGCATCTTCACCCCCCTGCAATTTCTGCAGGAAGTCGTTAGGGATGCTGAAGGTTTCAATATCCATATTCAGTTCTGCATTAAGAAATCTGTCCAGATTGTTAAGGCGGGCGCCTCCGCCTGAAATATACAGCTTTGATATGTTGTCATTATTATTGATCTCATATGCGTGCAGGCTTTGCAGGAGTTCGGCTACGAGAGGTGAAAGCCCTTTTTTGATAGCGGTGGAAATTACGTCTCCCTCGTAGGGGACAGAATTTAATTCTGTCCCCAATGCAGACGACAGCTTCCTTCCTTCAGCCTCCTCAATACTGATCCCCAATAACTCCTTTATTGCTGATGTGACATTATTCCCGCCCCTGTTAAATGTCCTTACAAGAGCTGGTTTGCCTTTTGATACTATGCAGAGATTGGTTCTTGCTGCCCCGATATCAAGGAGAGCGACCGTATCCTCTATCTTGTACCACTGCATAAAGGCATGATATAAGGCAAGGGATTCGAGCTCTATGACTTTTGTGTCAACAGATGCCCCTTTCAGGGTATTTATATGATTCTGCAGCGTGTTCTTTTTGATAAGGGCCACGCACACAGTTGAACCGCCATTTGGTTTTGCACCATTACCTTTTGAGAGGATAACCTGGTCTATGATCATATCCTCAAGAGGGAAAGGAATGAGGTTTTCTACTTCATTAGGGACTACACGGCTGATCTTTGCTTCATCAGAGAATGGAATATTCAGGTAGTGGACTGACACATTATTACCTGCCACAGAACTTATGACGATATCAGGATTGAAATGTCCTTCCTGGAAGATTGACTTTATAAGACCCTGAACATCGTCATTGGTGACCGGTCTTTCGATGAATCTGACCGGTTCAATCTTGCCGAATGCTTCCCTGACCAGTACGGCCTTTATTGAGTGACTGCCTATGTCTAAGCCTAAGATTTTACGGGACATAAGTTTTAAATATATTTTTTCTAAGATACAGTATTATATTTATTAATATTGCCAGTAAAACTGCTATGATGATCTTTTCGCTTAATGTTGTCTTAAGCATCGCCCAGCTCACTATTATAGCAGGAATCAAAAATATCTTCACTATTGCTTTTAACCCTGAGTTGTCTTTTATAATTTCCGCAATTGGCGGACTATTGTTGTAATATATCGTCACAAACCATCTGCCCATGGGATTTGTCAACATATATGAATCACGGAACTCACGCAACAGCCCGACGTAAGGGTGAAGTGGGGAGCCGAATGCAGCGGTCGCGATGAAACACCTTGAGTCGCTTTTATTTGCCGCACACGCCCGTGGTGTTCCTGCGGGCATAGTTGCCGGACTGGCAGCGGAGAGAACAGCGGTTGATAAAAATGACTGAAGAGATGCAGTAATACCCTCACCGGTTACAACGTTTGTTACAACAGCAAGACCGTTCCCATCAATATCAATATATGGAGAATTGTCTGCCCATGTGGTCCCGCTTTGAAGGACCTGCTTGCCGCTGTTATCCGTGATGATAATGTAATACTGTTGTTTACCGTTTATCCCATTATCGCCTGTTACGAGTGATGTTGTATCAGGTTTTACATCAATAGAGGAAATACTTCCGGAAGGAGTGTTTGTATAAGATACAGTCATGCTAAAGCTACTTGTGCTTTCTGTAGAATAGTTTGCCGGGATTACCACAATCCTGCTGTAAGGACCAGCGGAGTCGAACCCGTTGATAATGACAGAGCCATCATTATTCAGATCAGTTACCACCTCAGTCACATCATATGAAGTATCACCTGCATTGAATCCGATGACCATTACGCTTATATTACCGATTCCATTAAAATCTATAGTGAGGTTTCCGGACCCCTGAGGTGCAGAAAAGGAATAATATTTTGTTGCAAGAGGAAGTATGGAGACGTCAGTATAAGCGACAGAAGAAGAAAAGCCAGGGTTGTTACCGGAATACTCCACTACAATGGGTTGTAAGGTTGGGTCGGTATTTACAGATTGCCATGACTGATACCATGAAGCATCCTCATAGGTCATAGTTACATTTGCCACCCTCAGCTCTTTGAGTTCTTCCTCAAGTGTTGTCCCTCTGTCAGTCAGCGCCTCATTTACTGCTGATAAGGCTGAGACGTTAGGTACTCCATCTTTTATCTTGTTCCAGACATCGTATACAAACTTAGATCCGTATTTTTCCGTCATGTGTTTTATCCATATAGTTGTACCATAAGGGAATAAAGAGTGGGCCCCATTTCCAGTACAGTCAATGGAATTGTAAGTGTTTAATGGCAACTGGGGATAATGAAACCAGTAGTCTATATAGTTTATGTAATCATTGACTTCCGGGTACACATAGTCTTCCATCCATGTGGCGGATGCCTCCATCCACCATCCGCTGGTGCAGATGTCTTCTGTTATCTGAAACTGGATTGTATGAAAGAATTCATGTGCTGCTACTACCTTCATGTCACCGGTTACCTGTCCCTCAGGATCGGTATTCGGCGGAAACCCGGCAAAGTCATTTTCAAAGATCATATAGACCATAGATGCAGGGTCAAATTCATCTATTTGAGTGAATCCATATGCCGGTAAATCCGCTAAATAAACATCGAGCAGACAGTCTCCCCCTTCTGTCTCATCTGATGGCGGTGCATCATAACCCAACACCCCAATCTCCGTAGTCCATACGTTATCGAGGATGACTGCAAACTGCTCAACGTAATCAGGTGTGCCATCTCCATCGGTATCGCCTGCAGGGACAGCATCTCCATTTGTATTATCAGTAGTAAAGTGAATCCTGAAGCGGCCTTCAGGGCTTGCATAACTCTGAAGCGTCACCCCGCTTCCATAAAGATCAGTAAGTGTAGTAACACGCCCCTTTGCCAATATCCTCTGGTTCTCAGGGGACAGAAGGTGTTTATTCAACCTGGCCTCCATAATTATCGGAGTTGCAGATTTGATAATTCCTTTTGATCTGTACATGGCCGGCAGAGAGTCCGGCCTGAATATCGCTGTTACCTTGTAATCGGCCGCCTCACTGTATCCTATCTCTCCGTTCCTGTATGCGCTCTCAATAAGGTCAATGCTGCTTAAGTGTCCTGCCGCTGCACTAACAGGGCAGACGACCACTAATGCCAGAATAACAGACAGCAGGCAAAGAAATATTTTGTCCCTAATCAACCAAAACAATTCCAGACCTCATGTTCCTGATTACAGTTTTCCCTTCCACTACCTCAACACCCGCCTTCTCCCTGCTACCCGCAGCATGAAGCATGTATC
>MHEI01000123.1:13626-13936 GCA_001805165.1 Nitrospirae bacterium RBG_16_43_11
GGGCTTCTATAACACCACCGTCTTTTTCCAACCACACGCGTCTTCCCTTTCCAAAGTTATAAATTCCGCTTTGGAATTTTATCTTTCCGCCTCTTATCGGTTGGTATATGACGCCTGCAACAAAACCTGTATTTCTTTTTTGTGCCCTTTTCATAACGATCGAATAATCGGTCTTAACCTGTTCACTTCTTTTCACATTAATGATACCCGGGATATAACCGTCTTTTGTAAAAAAAAGGACTGCATAGAGGTCAGGGGAGACAGGTGGCTCTGATATGTTATACATCCCATTGACGTCACTCTTTATATT
>MHEI01000123.1:13957-15402 GCA_001805165.1 Nitrospirae bacterium RBG_16_43_11
AATACTGATTGCAGCATCTCCTATTGGAATATTATCTTCGTCTTTAACAACACCATATACTGTATCTGTAGATACCGGCAACGTGTCATTCCCGCGAAAGCGGGAATCCAGCCCCCTGCTGTTACTCTGGATTCCTGCTTCCGCAGGAATGACAAAGTATTCCGCATAAAGCAGAAGAATCAGGATTACTATAAGACACCGGCAGGGGATATGTTGCCATTTATTTTTCATTACTCGACGCGCCAATACTCTATTATACTTGCTTTATTATTCTGCCTCTTTACTATTGCCCTTATTATCTTCCGGCTTTGATTTACCTCTCCTCTTGAAATTATAGAAAAATAATTACTCTTCACATCAACAAATTTCGATATCTCATTATATACATCCTCACTCATTGAGATATTATTTTTAAAATCCTGCTTGGTCGGAAAAGGATTCTCTCCCCTGAATGCAATTATCTCATCTGCAATTTCTCCTGAGAGATTTTCCGAGAGTGACATAATTACCTCTTTCCCGGCAGTATTCATGTTTATCCAGCCATCGGAGTTAACCGCAAGGAATTTTTGCAACTTGTTATAAGTCTCGTTCTCCAGACCTTTTATAAGACGCAATTCCTGTATAGAATCAAAGGGCTTGTTCTTTGCTTCATAAGGGTCTTCGAGGCTTTGATAATAATTGCTTTCAGCCCCTACTGGTATTCGCTCAGAATCATCAGTGTCAGTCCAGTCAGCTATTGAATCGGCTATATCTTCTTCCAGTTCAAACTGCTTAAGAAAACGAACCATGAACAAGCGCATAGTCTCTCCATTAACTGTTCCGAAACCGGTTGACATCTTATTAACGTTTATCCTGCTGTCCTCATCAGTTATTTCTACCGATACAAAACCATCCCCGAGAGGGATTGGCGGTATCTTCTGTGCCCACAATTCATTGAGAGAATCATAGTTCTGGTCTGTCTTGTCATCATCCTCCAGCATGGCAATGGCGAAGGTCACACCTGACCGTGCTAAGTAGTATGCCTTAATATCGTCCCTGAAGTTTGCGGCGGCCCTTGCCTCTACACGCATGCCTTGACTGAACTCGAGTATTAAGACTATAAGGAGTGTCAGAACAAGCAGTGTAATGACAAGTGCAACGCCTTTGTTGTTTCTGATGTTCATCCTCCGCTAAGTGGTATTTCTGTTACTGTCCTGAATGATCTCTCTGTACCATTGCTGTCTTTTGTGATTATTGTTATCTCAACAGCCTCAGGTAATTTCTTTGTGACCCGCGAGTCCCAGCTCTCAAGCCATGCCCCATCATCAAGATACCTGAAATTAATCCCAACTATATCTTCACACAATTCATATGTCTTGCCGCCGTACATGGGATTAACATCTATACGATTCTTCTCCCTCTTCATCAATACGGATGCCCCCTCAAAGTCTTTTCGCAGATAATAA
>MHEI01000123.1:15823-16624 GCA_001805165.1 Nitrospirae bacterium RBG_16_43_11
TCATAAGTGGTATCTGATACAGATGTCTTCCACCTGTATTCAGGATAATCATCGCCAAAGTTGCTGCTGTCGTCACCTGTATCCGGAAAATCCTCCTGCTCTATATCGCTCATCTTTTCAGACGCAAGGAGTGTAGCAACTGTTGCGCGTTTTGCATAATCAGCGGTAATGACACTCTGGTTTCTTGTATGAAGGAGGACGACAAACGAAGTTGCAATGATGAGAAGCGCCACCATAACCTCAAGGAGAGTGAAACCGCATTCCGCATTCCGCATTTGATTCACTCCTCACCTACCTCCACATACCCCGCACTTATTTTAACTTTACCGGTAAGAGGTGTAGTCACAAGTGTAAAGTCCTTCTTCCCGTCTGATAAATGGATCGTGTTTTTTTCAACGTACCCGTCAGGAAAGAATCTGATAGTAACCTTGCCTTCTGTAATTTTCCCTTCTGACGGCATTACGATATCTTTAATAAATACCTTCTCTGGCATACTGGTTTCCTTTGCCGAATCTGAGATAACTGAAGATACATCGTCACTTATCTCAGCATAAGAATAGGTTCTGTTTGTAATATCGAAGACAAGCTGATACGGCTGTTTTTTAAGAACAGATTCGTCGTACAGGGACTGAATTTTCCCGGCCAACTGTCTTGCAGTGGTCCGCAGCCTTGTATCTCCCAGGTTATCCAGTTTAGGCAGAACAAAAACGAGGATGATACCTATAAGAAGTATAATGAGAGATAGCTCTATAAGGGTGTAGCCTCTATTCCAGGTTCCAGCTCTGGATATCGGCATTTTTA
>MHEI01000123.1:16631-18459 GCA_001805165.1 Nitrospirae bacterium RBG_16_43_11
CACCCTCTTCTCCATCAGCCCCATAAGAATAAAGGTCAAAATCCGTGTGTATGCCGGGGCTTATAAAAATATAGTTATTACCCCATGCATCCTTGGGTATTTTGTCTATGTACCCGCCTTCTTTCCAGTTCTTGGGTATTTCTCCAATTGCCGGTTTTTCTACCAATGCCTGTAACCCCTGGTCTGTAGTGGGGTAGTTGCCGCTATCAAGTTTATACAGGTCAAGGGCTGACTGGAAATTTCTTATCTGAACGGCGGTTTTTGTTCGTTTAGCCTCCTCTGTCCGTCCCATAAGCCTCGGCACAACAATACTCGCAAGGAGACCAATGATGATAAGCACAACCATGATCTCAATGAGTGTAAAGCCCTTATTGTCCTTCATGAATCGCTTCATATTATCCCCCCCCGTATTTTTCAGTGTAAACTTACCTTACGACCTGACTCATCTCAAAAATCGGCAGTAATATAGATAGCACCACAAAAAGTACGACAATCCCCATAAACAGTACCATTATAGGTTCCAGCAGCGCTGTAAGGCCGGAGACGGTAGTGTCTACCTCGTTGTCATATGCCTCTGATACCTTGGACAGCATTCCCTCAAGCTCTCCGCTCTTTTCACCGGCTGTTATCATCTGGATTACCATGGAAGGGAATGCCCCGCTCCTCCGCAAAGGTTCTGACAACGGTTCTCCCTCTCTTACACGCTCTTTCGCTTCTTCTATTATCTTTGACAATACACTGTTATTTACAACTGCCTTTACAATATCCATTGAGTTAATAAGAGGTATCCCGCTGGCAAGGAGTGTACTCAATGTCATTGTAAACCTTGATATGGCTATAATCCGGACTAATTTTCCAAAGAGCGGCGCCCGCAGGATCACTCTGTCATATACATTTCTTCCCTTTGGTGTCTTCACATATTTCACCAGCGAGAATATTACTATGAAAATTCCCCCGCCAACGAGCCACCAGTAAGACCTGAAGAAGTTGCTTATTGAGATCAATATAAGTGTAGGCAACGGCAATGCCTGTCCGATATCCTCGAATACTTTTGTCACCTGTGGTATGACATAGATGAAGAGAAAACCCAGTACACCGGTCCCGATAAACAACATCATGACAGGATAAGTCATCGTTGCCCATATCTTGTTTCTCAGCCTTAGCTGGCCCTCCTGAAAGTCTGCAAGTCGTGCGAGGACAACATCAAGTGCACCGCTTGCCTCACCTGCCTGTATCATATTTGTATACAATTCCGAAAAGACCTTCGGGTGGGTCCTCATAGCGTCTGCGAAAGACTTCCCTTCCCTCACATCTTCCCGCACCTTGGTAATAGTCCGTTTGAGCAAAGGGTCATCAACGTGATCAATGGTTGCAGATAATGCCTCCATAAGCGGAAGTCCTGCCGTAAGCAGCGTCGCAAGCTGACGTGTAAATACAGTAATCTCCTGTTTCTTTACTCTCCTGAGTATACTGCGGGCAGCAGATGGCCCTTCTTCTGACTTTTTTGCCGACTCTTCAGATACATCTGTGGGAAATATACCGGACTTTCTGAGTTTGAGCTTAGCCCCCTGCGTGTTCTCGGCGTCTATAAAGCCCCGTGTGTCTTTACCGTCGAGTGTAAGTCCTTTGTATTCGAATACAGGCATAGTGATAAAAAGCAAATTAAGGGAGATAGGCTGAAGACTGAAGACCGAAGGTTATTAAATCAAGCCATTCAAAACCTTCAGCCTTCAGCCTATCTCCCTGAGTAGTTTCTACTATTCTACTATATCTTCCTGAGTAACCCTCGACACCTCTTCTATACTTGTCAATCCGGCTATTACCTTTG
>MHEI01000123.1:18554-19583 GCA_001805165.1 Nitrospirae bacterium RBG_16_43_11
TCATCATTGACAAGCAGGATTTCGTATATACCTGTACGGCCCCTGTAACCTGTCTGCATACACTTATCACACCCGACAGCCGTATAAATATGATGACCGGATATCTGCGATGATTCGATCCCCAGCTCTGCTAACTCAGGTCCGGAAGGGGTGTATTCCTTTTTACAGGCCGGACACAGAAGCCTTATAAGTCTTTGCGCTGCGATGGCGACAACGGAGGATGAAACGAGAAATGGTTCAATGCCCATATCAATAAGCCTTGTGACCGCCCCTGCCGAATCATTTGTATGAAGTGTACTGAAAACGAGGTGTCCGGTCAGCGATGCCTGTATAGCAATCTCTGCGGTCTCCAAGTCTCTTATTTCGCCTACCATAATGACATCCGGGTCCTGACGTAATATAGACCGCAGCCCTTTCGCGAATGTGAGCTCTATCTTGGGATTGACCTGCATCTGACCTATTCCCTTTATCTGATACTCTACAGGGTCTTCAATAGTGATAATATTTTTGTCAGGAGAATTAATCTCCATAAGGGCGGCATAAAGAGTAGTGGTCTTACCGCTTCCGGTTGGCCCGGTGACAAGTGTTATGCCGTGAGTGAGGTGTATCAGCTTGTTAAACCTGGACTGTAAATCCTTTGACAGTCCGATATCTTTCAGCCTTAAGAGATAGCCTGACTTGTCCAGAAGCCTCATGACAATCCGTTCTCCAAGGGAGGTGGGTATGATAGAGACACGCACATCAATGTCTTTACCTGCAATCTTTAACCCTATCCTTCCATCCTGTGGAAGTCGTTTTTCTGCAATATTCAGGGATGCCATGATCTTTATCCTTGATGTGACACTGGGTTGAAATCTCTTTGGCAGGTTATGGATGTTGTGCAGAACACCGTCAATCCTGAATCGCACAGCTATATCCCTCTCAAAGGGTTCAAAGTGTATATCACTTGCCCTGTCTTTTACAGACCTGAAGAGGAGTGAGTGGATGAGCTTGATTATAGGCGCCTCATCTACTACATCAATGAGGTCT
>MHEI01000123.1:19617-21512 GCA_001805165.1 Nitrospirae bacterium RBG_16_43_11
CACCTAAGTCTTCAATGACCTGCTCTGCAGCCTCCTTATGTGTCTCATAGGCCATGTTGATTGCGTTAAGTATAGTGATAGATTCAGTTAAACATAATTCTATATCAGATTCGAGGAATGTCCTTATGTCATCTATAGGAGTAACATTCAATGGGTCGGATATTGCTACTTTTACCACCCCATCTTCTTTATGGAAGGGGATGAGAACGTGTCTTTTCAGAAATGATATTGGCACAGATGAGACCAGTTCCTTGTCAATCTCTTCTTCTGTCAGGTTCTGAACATAGGGTATATGGAGTTGTATGCTCAATGCCTTGAGAAGGTCAATCTCTCTTATATGTTTTGCGCGGACGAGTATAGCGCCTATCCGGCCTCCCTTTTCACGTTGAATATTAAGACACTCCTCTATTTCTTTATCTCCTATAGAGGATATATTCCGCAAGATGTCTCCTAATAGCTCCCTCTTCCGTGTCATAGCTATTCCGGTGGATTCAGGATGAAATCATCTTTAAGATCAAATTTATATTTCTTCCTGAATTCCTCAGCGGTTTTTCTCTTATTCCGGCTAATCTCCTCCAATGTCTCAGTATCCCTTATTATGTGAGGGGTGATGAAGAGCATCAGGTTTGTCTTTGACTTTTTCCTGCTCTCATATTTAAACAGATAACCAAGGATAGGTATGTCACCAAGGAGCGGAACTTTTCTCTCCGTTACAGTAATATCATCCTTTATAAGACCGGCTATTACTATAGTCTCTTTATCTCTTACCACTACAGAAGTTTCTGCAGATCTCTTGTTCGTTATCGGTACCTCCTGGTTAGTGCCTACAGGAACACTACCGGCCAGGCTTGATATTTCCTGATATATATCGAGTCTTATGAGATCACTCTCTGTTGTATGAGGTGTAATCTTCAACTGGATACCGACATCTTTTCTTTCTATGGTTGCCTGTACGTTGCCGCCTGCTGTCTGGCTTACACCTGTAATGAATGGGACATTCTGGCCAACTATGATCTTGGCTTCCTGATTATCAAGCGTGAGTATATTGGGTGTTGACAGGACATTTACGTCAGAGTCAGCCTGGAAAAGCCTTACGAGAGCGCCTACATTAAGGGTAGTGCCATCAGGGAGAAAACCCTTCACACCGGCTGCCACAAGGCCGCTGACACTGAGGGGGCTTACAGCAAAGCTGGTTATGCCGGAGCCGGGAGGTGCAAGCAAGGTGCCGCCGGCCACAATAGTTTCACCTGCAGTTACATTTTCAGTGCTTCTCCATTCAAATCCAATTTCACGTGACTTATCAATGCCCATCTCAACGATAGCCGCCTCCACATAGACCTGTTTCCGCCTTATATCAAGCCGTTCTATGATTGACTTCAGCCGTTCGTAATCCTCAGGTGACGCCATTATAATCAGAGAATTGGTTGCCTTGTCAGAAGTGATAGAAATGCCGCCTTCAAAGTGTACGGTAGCGTCCTGAGGCGCCTGTCCTGCAGCCGGTCTTGCCGGGGCCTTGCTGGTCAGATTAGCGAGTACCTTTGACATCTCTTCTGCGCTTGCATTATGCAAATAATGTACATATATGCCGCCTTTACCCTTTTGAGGTTCTTTGTCTAATTCCTCTATCAGTTCAAGCAGCTTGGCCATGTTGCTCTTGATATCAGTCAGTATTAGAGTGTTGGTCTGTGGATACGGAATGCTTGAGCCATCCTTGGATATCAATGGCGCTATTAAGCGTGATATCTCGGATGCACTGATATAATTCAATCGTAACACCCTGGTCTCATAGTTTTCATCCTCGGGAAGAGGCTTTCCTTCTGTAACTATGCTGACTCCGCTCTGCTTGGCCTCTCTCGAAGGGAATATCTTTATTACCTTGTTTTCACCTACTGCTG
>MHEI01000123.1:21715-21837 GCA_001805165.1 Nitrospirae bacterium RBG_16_43_11
TTTGGCAAGGGACTGTTTACCGGATGGTAATTCTCTTCCTTTTATTACTAATGGCGGCCTGAGGCCGGATGGTGCCGGTGATTCGGGAACCATTGCAGGGGCCATAGCCGGCGGTGATGTCG
>MHEI01000123.1:21889-21958 GCA_001805165.1 Nitrospirae bacterium RBG_16_43_11
ATTTTCAAGACTCATAGGCGGGCGTGGCGGGCTTATCTGTGCATATATGACATGCGGAGTTTCAAGCAA
>MHEI01000123.1:21989-22304 GCA_001805165.1 Nitrospirae bacterium RBG_16_43_11
AAATGCTTTATTTTCAGATTACACCTCCTTTACTGCTACCTGATTTCGTAGTTCAATGTCATCTTCTGACCGGCACGCACAAGGTCAATTACAAAACGGTCGTTATCTTTTAACATCTGATAAACCTGAAATGCCTTTTCAGGGTCTTTCAGGTCAGAGCCATTAATGCCATGCAATATATCCCCATTTCGCAGACCGACCTTGTCAAATATGCTGCTGGGAACTATTGAGAAGATCCTGAAACCGTCAGCCGCTCCGCCGGTGAAGTTAGGTACGAGGCGTGCCTGAGTAAGGAGTTTATTCATATCTTCAGTA
>MHEI01000123.1:22359-22943 GCA_001805165.1 Nitrospirae bacterium RBG_16_43_11
CGGGTACCGGAGGTGAGAAAGGACGTGGTGGTGACGGAGTACGCTGCTGTGCTGTTGTATCCTGGGATGCTATCTCTACATCTTCCTTATTCCCATCTCTCTCTATCGTTATCCTGCTCCTGCTTATATCTAAAAGCTTGACTCCCGGTGCAATCGTATCATTAGTCCTGAATATCTTGTGTGTCTTCTGAAAAGGGTCTTCAATAATTGCATAAGCGAATTCCGCATCTCCTGCAACAGTTCCTACCAGTCGTATTGGAACAAGCTGTTTCTCCTCCTTTGTTGTTTCTGAAGGACGTACAGGAGGCGCTAAAAGGGCTGCCAGTGTCTTGGAGTTAAAGATATTCCGTTCCAGAATGGTTTTATATGCATCTATGGATTTTGCCTCCTTAATACCTGATACAATGGCGCCCTTTGAATATCCGGTGGAAAAAGGAGGTGTAATTTCCCTGGCTATCATGAAAGTCACTATCTGGGTAATAAAGAAAACTCCTGTGGCCAGGATTAATAAATTTACCGGTACAAAGTAGTTTTTCATCTGATTTTTCAGGATATTACAATAAACACCGGGTCAAAGTCAATAG
>MHEI01000123.1:22949-24385 GCA_001805165.1 Nitrospirae bacterium RBG_16_43_11
CGCCCCCTACCAGCCTATTATCAACTGCAGGGCCTGCCGCTCGTCTTTATCCTGTCCTGCATACATCCCGATTTCCTCCTTATAGTTGACATAGCTTAACTTCAACAACCATAGATCAATTTCTGCCCCGAAGCTTGAATATCCCTGATTGAGCCCCCCGCGAACCACGAAATGGTTTTTCAGAAGACCGACTTCAACTCCGGCATGGAGCCGCTTCCCAAAACTGTCGTCCTGTTCATATGCCGTGGTAATATCCTGATAGTCGAGAGCCAGGATACAGGATGTAATATACGGTATCCTGGGTTGAATTGATACACCAACGTTTATTCGCTGAGGAATTTTGCCGCCATCTGCAAAGTCCAGATCAGTTATATCAAGAATTGACAGCCCTGCCTGCGGGTTAAGCTGCTGCAGGATTGGCAGATTGTAAAGAAGTCCCAGATCGAAGCTCATGTCTGACTCGTCAATCTTTTCCTCCTCAAAGTCGAAGCTCTCACTTGCTATGTCAGCTATGGTGAAATTTTTATTAAACCAGGAGCGTGCAATAAATTTTCCACCCACCCCGGCCCGAAGGCCTGTTACAGGTAGTCCCATTGAAAATCCTGCCACAGGACCATATTCATACCCGCCGTGAAATTCCACCGCACCGGCAGATGAAAGCGGAGAGTGGAGTTTTATGTCAGCTCTTCCCTGTCCAAGCACACCTACGGCAATATTTTTGACAGCCGCATGGGGAAAAAATGCAATGCGGAAATGGAGAGGTTCTCCCTGATTTTTTTCAATGATGTCAAATAGTGCATCTGATCTTTCCTGTTCAGTAGCCAGGTCCATTGCATCTAAGACATCCTTTGCGATATCCGTTACACCAGAGTCAAATTCGCCAATGGGGTCAATTATATGAAGCTGAAATCCCATGTCATAGAGTGTTGCGGGATTATAAAATAGAGCCTCGGCATCCCTGCCGACTGCTGTATAAGCACTGCCCATTCCAAGGCTCCTCATTCCTTTGTAGAGAAATGGATAATCATTGAAAGACGCCACTGCGCCAAATGCCGCAGGGATGTTGATTACTATAAGAGTGCAAATTGCAGTAACAAAATAAGCTAATAATTTCTTTCCCATATAATTCCTCCTGTATAGAGTCCCCCGAAAATCCCGCTATCAGTTATCACTCCATACCCTACGGCTGGCTGCTTCCGTACTGAGTATCGAGGTAGCTTTCCAGTTCAGCAGCAGTGACGGTGCAGGGTGTTATGCTCTCTACAGCACAATCTGCACCACCTATTGTCTGTACCTGTTCTTCGATTACCTGTCCCAGTTCGGTATCTGCTGTTCCATTACCGTCTGCATCGCCAAATGGGGAGTCATTGATGTTATTGATTATATAGAGGGCATCTGTTTCTATGACATCGAGAATTGGCGTGGCATCAAGAGTG
>MHEI01000124.1:0-824 GCA_001805165.1 Nitrospirae bacterium RBG_16_43_11
GTCCTTCCTTGCACCTGGGCATTTTTGAGCGTAAACTCGCCGGCATCTCAGAAACGCCCATCTGCTACGCCTCGCCTCAAATTCTGAGTCCTTCCTTGCACTTGTGCATTTTTGAGAGACAACTTTCTCATGTTTTGCACTCCAAACTCCGCACTCCGCATTTAAAAGTGGGGAGGGGAGGGTTCGAACCTCCGAAGCTATACAGCGACAGATTTACAGTCTGTTCCCTTTGGCCGCTTGGGTACCTCCCCCCACACATCCAATCAACAAGTGGAGCTGGCGAAGGGATTTGAACCCCCGACCTGCTGATTACAAATCAGCTGCTCTACCAACTGAGCTACGCCAGCAAAAACCTACTTATTATATAAAATTAAAATATTAAGTCAAGTCCGATTTATAAAAAGCAAATTTAGCGGGATTTTTTTGCTTCCGTTCTTTGTCCGGCTATTTCAAACAGGATAACTCCGGCAGCCACTGAAACATTGAGTGAACTTACTTTTCCGAAGAGTGGAATCCTCACTATCTCATCACATGCCTTACTGACTAACTCCCTTATTCCTTTTCCCTCACCACCTATTACAATTGCTAAAGGAGCAGTGTAAGAAAATTGATTATACGCTTTTTCACCCTTCATATCAAGGCCGTAAACCCATACACCCTGTTCTTTTAACCAATCAATCGTTTGACATATATTGGTAACCTTTGCAATATGTACATATTCTATTGCCCCTGCAGATGTCCTGGCAACTACATCTGTCAGCCCTGAAGAACGATGTTTAGGAATAATTATCCCGTGAACTCCGGCGCCGTCTGCTGTCCTTATT
>MHEI01000124.1:830-902 GCA_001805165.1 Nitrospirae bacterium RBG_16_43_11
CCAAAATTGCGCGGGTCTTCAACTCCGTCAAGTATAAGGATAAACGGATGTTCGTTTCTCTGTTGTGAAACT
>MHEI01000124.1:915-4158 GCA_001805165.1 Nitrospirae bacterium RBG_16_43_11
CTACAGATGAATATCCTTTAGGCGTAACTATCCCGAATACACCCTGACTTTTTTCTGTCCCGGATAGCCTGTCTATTGCATCCCTGCTCTCAAAATGAACATAAATATCCTGTGATTTACATAACCTTACTATCTCTTCAATCCCCTTGCCATGAAAACCATTTGCAATATAGACCTTCTCAAAATCTCTTGCACCGGACCTGAGCGCCTCAAGCAAAGTGTTTATACCGAATAACCCTTCTGTGTTTTTACTCAACGCTTTACCCTTGTAGACCCATCCGGCCTGTCTTCGAGGATTATCCCGGCTTCCGACAACTGCTTACGTATCTCATCAGACCTTTTCCAGTCTTTATACCTGCGGGCATCCTCCCTCTCAGCCACAAGATTTTGAATCTCCATATCGGAAAAAGATGCACTGACATTGGAAGCACCCCACTCTAAATTCAAAACCAGCTCGCTTGAAATAATCTTTAGGAATTCCCAGTTAAAAGGGTCATTAGAAAACAACCCAAGAATAGTGCCAAAAGTCTTGAACATATCCAATATTTCTCTTGCGATATTCGGAGAAATCCCATGTTCTATATTAGTATTTACCTCTCTCCTTAACTTCTGCAAACTGCCTATGGCTGCGGCAGTATTAAAGTCGTCATCCATGGCATCAACGAATTCCTTCTTACACTCTTCTATTTCAGCCATGACATCCAGATCAACCGATGACTCAGTCACCCCCCCCCAACTTATTTCCTCAACCTTCTGAAGCATCGCATAGAAACCGTCAAGCGTCGCATGTGATGTATTCATCCCAAAGTCAGAGAAGTCAACAGGACTCCTGTAGTGGTTTGAAATAAGGAAATACCGCAACACTTCTGCAGTTACCTGAGATGAATACGGATACTTATCGAACACCTCTCTAATAGTAAAGAAATTCCCCAGGGACTTGGACATCTTTTCCTGATTAACATTAACAAAACCATTATGTATCCAATACCTGGCAAATGTTTTTCCGGTAGATGCCTCACTCTGGGCAATCTCATTCTCGTGATGGGGAAATATCAAATCCTTTCCACCTCCGTGAATATCAAATGTGTAACCAAGATATTTCATTGACATAGCAGAACATTCAATGTGCCATCCTGGTCTGCCACCCCCCCACGGACTACTCCATGATGGTTCACCGGCCTTGGAAGACTTCCATAGAGCAAAATCAAGAGAGTCTTCCTTCCTCTCATCTATTTCAACCCTGGCGCCGGCTAACATCTCTTCTATATCACGCTTTGAGAGCTTGCCATACTCTGTAAAATTCTTCACCCTGTAATATACATCACCGTCTATCGCATATGCATATCCCTTCTCCATTAACGCGGCGATAATCTTCTGCATTTCTTCGATGTGATTAGTAGCCTTAGGTTCTATATCCGCCTTCCTTACACCCAATAATTCCATGTCAATGTAATATTCTTCAATATATTTCTCAGCAACATCTTTCCACTCCACTCCATCCTTTTGGGCCCTCGCGATAATTTTGTCATCTATATCAGTAAAGTTTTTAACAAATAAGACATTGAAACCCTTATATTCGAGATACCTCCTTACAACATCAAATACCAAAGAACTTCTTGCATGCCCGATGTGGCATACGTCATACACCGTAACACCACATACATATATACCCACATGGCCGGATACCAATGGCTCAAACACTTCTTTCTTACCTGTTAATGTATTGTAAATCTTTATCATAAGTTCTGTCTGCTATTTGCTTCTTTATGAAATATCCCATCCGTATTCACCAATAAGCGGAACAAATACACAGGGCAGGATGTGTGTAGTAACTATCCCTTTAGCCGTCTTGACTATTTTCGTTAACATCTGAGAATACCTGTCGCCTACAGGAATAACCAGTCTACCGCCTTCGGCAAGTTGTTCAATAAGAGTTTCCGGGATAATGGGGGCGCCAGCAGTAACAATAATACCATCAAAAGGTGACTCCTCTTTCCATCCTAAGGTGCCGTTAAATATCCTGAAGAATACATTAATATATCCAAGTTCATTCATTAAATTTTCTGCCCTCATTGCAAGCGGCTCAATCCTGTCCATCGTGTAAACCAACCGCGCCAATTCAGCAAGCACAGCAGCCTGATAACCTGAACCAGTGCCAATCTCGAGTACCTTTTCATCGCCCTTCAACTCCAGCGCCTCTGTCATAACCGCAACCATATAGGGTTGCGATATCGTCTGACCTTCACCAATCGGAAGGGCATAATCACCATAAGCCCGTCCTTCGAGTTCCCTTCCTGCAAAAAGATGCCGCGGCACTTTCCTCATGGCAGACAATACACGCTCATCCTTTATACCACGCGGTATTAACTGTTCATCTACCATGGTATTTCGTTGTATATCAAAGTCAGTCATACCCTTAAATCATCACCTTTGCCTTCATTTTTTCATCAAGAGTTGCTTCCCAGTTACGGAGGCTTTTTATGGCATTATACTCAGTCAGATCAAGCCTCAAAGGAGTTATGGAGATCATGTCCTGCTCAATGGCGGCAAAATCACTATCCTCCATCTCCTCCCATGAAAGCCTGCTCCCTCCAATCCAGTAATATTTCTTTCCACGCGGGTCTACCTTCTCAATGATGGCATTTTTATCATATATCCTCTTCCCCTGACGTGTAATCTTAATACCCTTTATCCCTGTAATATCAAGATTTGGGACATTCACATTCAGCAGCACGTCGGCAGGCAGAGACTGCTCCTTAATCATAAGTGCCAATTGAAGTGCAAACCTTGCTGCAGTCTCAAATTTATAATTGTCGTCAGCAACCTGAGAGATTGCAAAAGATGGGATTCCAAGGAGAGTACCTTCGAATGCAGCCGAAACAGTACCTGAGTAAGTAACATCATCGCCTAAATTGCCGCCTCTGTTAATACCGGAAACGATTAAATCAGGTTTTCTGTGCAATAAACCATTTACTCCGAGATTAATACAATCCGTAGGAGTACCATTAACGCTGTATATATTTCCACCATAATTCTCAAGCCTTAACGGCTTGTGGAGTGTAAGCGCATGACTTGCAGCCGACCGCTCCCTGTCCGGGGCAATAATGTAAACATCACCCATACCCCTGAGAGCATCAGCTAATATACGAATACCCTGTGAATGAACGCCATCATCATTGGAGACTAAGATTAGCATGATGTGATAGAAATATAATATCTCAAATTTGAAATTTCACAACCGTC
>MHEI01000124.1:4255-5823 GCA_001805165.1 Nitrospirae bacterium RBG_16_43_11
TTCAGTATATTCAGAACTCCCTCCAATTCGTCTATTACATTATCAATCATAGCCGGGGTAGTTTTACGCTGTTCCTCAAGCCGCTTCCTCGCACCAGCTATGGTAAGTCCTTCTTCATACAGCAATCTCTTTATTATAAGAATTTTATCTATATCCTTTTGTTCGAAAACCCTCTGCCCTCCCTTATTTTTCCTCGGCGCTAATTCAGTAAACTCAGTCTCCCAATATCGTAACACATATGATTCCAAACCTGTAAGCCTGCTAACCTCGCTTATCTTATAGAATAATTTCACTTATTTATTGGCTCTTTCATCCCGATCCCCGCTTATATATTGCTTAAATATATGGCTGGGCCGGAATGTAACTACCTTGCGCGGTTTTATCCCGATTTCTTCCCCTGTCTTTGGATTTCTTCCTTTTCGCTCTCTTTTGCTCCTCACTACAAAATTTCCAAAACCGGCAATCTTTACAGTTTCTCCACTCCTGAGGCTATCCTTGAGGGTATTCAATACAATCTCTACAATATTCAATGCCTCTTTTTTTGAAATCCCGATTTTCTCATAAAGCTCATTGGCAATATCTGCTTTTTTCACACTAATTCCTCCCTTAAGGTCTTGAAAATATTATAATAAACAGCTATAAGTGTCAAGAAGATAAGACTGTTGTGATTACCGGTTGATACTTTTTCACACTTTGCTCCTTTTTGTTGTATAGCCATACACCTATGAAACAGAGTATCATCGTAAACATTCCGGTTAATGCTGCCCATACATCTGTCCCTGCCATATATTTACCGATAAAAGACCCTATAAAAAAACTTAAGAGAGGAAGCATATAAGCAATAAAGGATGCCTTTAAAAAAGTCCTGGGTCCTACAGCAACCTCAACCCTCTCACCCACATGCGCACCCACTTCGTTCTTTGCCTCTATTACAACATTAGTATTTTCCGATGGTTTACACATAGAGCTGGAAGCGCACCCTCCGCATGAACTTCCGCGCACCGCACGCACCTTAGCCATGCCATTGTATACCGATACCACTATGCCTTCTTCAATCATACTGTTGTCCATCTCAGCTCTTACCCCTTGCTTCTGACTGCTCACTGTCCTTAAGCAATTTAAACTCGATACTGTCTGCCAATGCCTGCCAGCTTGCCTCTATGATATTTTCAGAAACACCTACTGTACCCCACTTCCTGTTTTTATCACCTGACTCAATAAGTACACGAACCTTGGATGCCGTTCCCTTCATTCCTGTCAGCACCCTGACTTTATAATCTATAAGAGAAACATCCTTCAGGGCAGGATAAAATTTTTCAAGCGCCTTCCGGAGTGCATTGTCCAGTGCATTAACAGGACCGTTTCCGACTGCCGCCGTATGTTCTGTTTCACCATTTACATTCAACATTATTGTAGCCTCGGAGATTGGCGATTCATCTTCCCTTCTCTTTTCTACAATAATCCTGAAACCAATGAGGTTAAAGAATTTAGTATGCAGATTCAGCGCCTTCTTCATTAACAATTCAAATGACCCCTCCGCACCTTCAAACTGATAACCACGGTCTTCC
>MHEI01000124.1:5834-8439 GCA_001805165.1 Nitrospirae bacterium RBG_16_43_11
TGCCTTTAAAACCTCATTCAGTTTGGGACGGTCCTCCTGTTTTATTTCAATCCCATACTCACCAGCCTTTTGAACAATCGTACTAATACCGGAATAATCTGATACGAGTGTCCTGCGGACATTGCCCACATCACCAGGTTTTATATGTTCGTATGTCATCGCCTGTTTTCTGACTGCATGTACATGGAGACCACCCTTGTGAGTAAAAGCACTATCCCCTACATACGGCTGACGTCTGTTCGGTGGGATATTCGCTATCTCGCTTACAAAATGTGATACTGCACGCATGTGCTTCAGTTGTTCATCTGATATACAATTACTTCCAAGTTTCAGCTTCAGGTTTGGTATAATGGAGCAGAGGTTAGCGTTCCCGCATCTCTCCCCATGTCCATTAATCGTGCCCTGGATATGCGTTACACCTGCTCCCACCGCGATTATAGAATTGGCTACTGCCAGATCAGAATCATTGTGACAATGTATACCCAGGTCAGCCTTGCATTCACGCCGGGTATTTTTTATAGTCCTGCTAATCTCCCCTGGCATTGAACCGCCATTTGTATCACATAAAACAAGGCAATCCGCTCCGGCGCGAATGGATACCTTTAATGTCTGCAATGCATATTCCGGATTGTATTTAAAACCATCAAAATAGTGTTCTGCATCGAAAAATATATATTTCCCCTTAGACTTTAGGTATGCGATAGAATCCTCGATCATCTCAAGGTTTTGTTTTAGTGTCACTCCAAGGGCTTCAGTAACATGAAAATCCCAGCTCTTACCGACTACAGTTACATGACTTGTCTCTGCACTAATAAGCGCCTCAATATTGGGGTCGGCCTTCGCCTTGTTCGACACCTTGCGTGTACTGCCAAAGGCAACGATCCTGGATTTTTTCAGATGGAACGATTTTACTTCCTGAAAGAACTTTGTATCCTTCGGATTAGCACCTGGAAAACCGCCTTCGATGTAGTGTATCCCAAGGTTATCAAGTTGTTCAACTATCCTTAATTTATCTTCGAGGGTAAATGAGACATCCTCTGCCTGTGCTCCGTCACGAAGCGTTGTATCGTATATTTCAACTTGTTTCATCTGAAAACCAATGCTTCATTTTTCCAGTTCAAACACCCGATGCAGAGCCCTTACTGCAAGCTCACCATACTTTGCATCTATTACGCAGGATATCTTTATCTCAGATGTGCTTATCATCATTATATTAATGCCTTCTGCAGCTAAGGTGCTGAACATCGTGGCAGCAACACCGGAGTGTGACCTCATCCCGACTCCAACTATTGAAACCTTGGCAATATCCTCTTTTATACCAAGCTCATGAGCGCCAATATCTTTAATGAGGCCGGCCATAATCTCTCTCGTCTTATTCACATCTGCACGCGGAACAGTAAAAGATATGTCAGTCAGAGACTCCTGACCCACATTCTGTATTATCATATCTACCACTATATTGGCGTCAGATATAGTACCGAATATCTTTCCTGCAATGCCGGGCTTATCAGGAACTCCGACAATCGTTACCTTTACCTGGTTCCTGTCACATGTAACACCGGAGACGACCACCTTCTCCATATCTTCATCCTCCCCTGTCAACAAGGTGCCATTTCCATCTACAAATGAAGACAATACGCGCACCTTCACTCCATATTTCGCTGCATATTCTACAGACCTGTTCTGTAAAACCTTTGCCCCAAGGCTTGCAAGCTCAAGCATCTCTTCATATGATATTTTGTCAAGCCGTCTTGCTTCTGTAACGACATTGGGATCTGCTGTATATACCCCATCAACATCAGTATATATGTCACACAAGTCTGCCTTAAGCGCTGCTGCTATGGCAACCGCTGTAAGGTCTGACCCGCCCCTGCCAAGGGTAGTGACATCCGATGCCTCACTTATTCCCTGAAAACCTGCTACAACCGGTATTATACCATGATTGAGAGCTTCACGAACCCTTTCTGCAGCGACCCGCTCTATTCTTGCCTTTGTATGAATACCATCTGTAATGATCCCGACCTGCCGTCCTGTATAAGCCTTTGAAGGATAACCCATGCTGTTTAATGTAATAGCAAGAAGTGCAATGGTTACACGCTCACCTGATGAAAGGAGCAGGTCCATTTCCCTTTCTGCAGGTGACAGAGTAATTTCATGAGCAAGGGAGACAAGCCTGTCTGTTTCTCCACTCATCGCAGATAAGACAACAACTACCTCGTGGCCTTCGTCACGAGTCCTGGCAACCTTACGGGCAACGTTTTTTATACGTTCTATATTACCAACTGAAGTACCGCCGTATTTCTGGACGATTAACATAGTGATTTGTTAGCCTCTTACGAAGCCGGCCATAAAGCCCGGTGTTACTTGCTCCCTATGAGCATATCTATAAGCTTCGTCCCATCCTCTACGAAAACACCGCTATCGGACGCATTAACCTCATCATAACACCTGTTTGACTTTGTAACCTCTCCGCTGTCATAAAGAATAAACGGGACAGGCTCAGGCGTGTGTGTCCTGATACTAACAGGCGTCCAGTGATCACAAAGTATAAGTATCCTGAAAGGTCCTTTATCCTTCATCCCTTTCAGAATAGTTCCAACAACTT
>MHEI01000124.1:8453-8939 GCA_001805165.1 Nitrospirae bacterium RBG_16_43_11
TCTATGGCCTTCACCTTCCCTGAGACATCCCCATTGTGACCAGCCTCATCCGGCGCCTCCACATGGACATACACTACATCCTTCGTCTCAAGTTCTCTTAATGCATATTCCGCCTTGCCTCTGTAATTAGTATCAAGATAGCCTGTTGCACCGGGAACATCAACAACATCAAACCCTGCATACTTTCCAATCCCCCTCATCAGATCAACTGCAGCTATCATCGCCCCATTAAGCCCATATTTTTCATGAAATGTTTTCAACTTTGGCGCCTTGCCCTGTCCCCACAACCATATTCCGTTTGCCGGCTTCTCTCCCCTGTCCCGCCGTTTTCTGTTCGTGGGATGAGATGATAGAATCCTGAGGGCCTTTTCCATAATATCAGTCAGAACATCCACACCATTACCGGAAGGAAGCCGGTCTGAAAGCGGCTTACCGGTAAAATCATGAGGTGGTGTACACTTGACATCTGTCTCTCCACCTTTCCAA
>MHEI01000124.1:9039-12489 GCA_001805165.1 Nitrospirae bacterium RBG_16_43_11
CGATATGTCCGCCGCTGTAGTCCTCCATAACAACATCCCCGGAAACATTTGATGATATATATTCTCCGCCACGTGTCAGAGTCACAAGATTGCATCTGTAGGCCACATCATCCGCTGCCAGCGATACTCCTATGCTTGCCGCCTCAAGGGGTGAGCGGCCTGTATAATACTTAGCCGGATCGTATCCAAGAAGGCTCAACTGTGTAACATCACTTCCAGGATAAAAACCATCCGGCGCAAGCCTGACCCTCCCCATAACCCCCTTCATGGAAAGACTGTCCATGTTAGGCTTGTATGCAGCCTGAAGCGGAGTCCTGTTGTTTAGCTCCGCAACTTTATAATCTCCCATACCGTCACCGACAAGAACAATATATTTCATGAGAATATCTCCGCATTTACTAATATCCCAACACCCGCAGCACTTCTCCCTTATCCGCCTTGACTGTTACCGGCCTCGTAGACAGGTTTATTGCCATCTCTGTGTCCTTGAGACCATGGCCTGTAAGGGTACAGACTACCCTCTCCCCCCCTGAGAACATCCCCTCTTTATTCTTCTTTATAACCCCTGCAATAGATGCCGCTGATGCGGCCTCACAGAAAACACCTTCAAGAGATGCCAGCATACTGTATGCCTCAAGAATCTCCTCATCTGTCACCATGTCAATTGCTCCATGCGACTCACCTGCCGCATCAACTGCCATCTTCCAGCTTGCAGGATTCCCTATCCTTATGGCTGTAGCAATAGTCTTTGGATTTTCTACCACGTGTCCTAAAACTATCGGGGCAGAACCGGCTGCCTGAAAACCCATCATCTTTGGCAAACCGTTTATCTTACCTAACTTATGAAACTCCTTATAACCCATCCAGTATGCGCTGATATTTCCGGCATTTCCAACCGGCAGGAAATGATAATCGGGATAACCATTCAGATGGTCACATACCTCAAAAGCTGCTGTCTTCTGTCCTTCCAATCTGTACGGGTTTATTGAATTGACTATAGTAACCGGATATTCATTTGCCACACCCTTTACTATAGTGAGAGCCTCATCAAAATTACCCTCTATCTGAATAACACATGCCTGATGAATCATAGCCTGCGCCAATTTCCCCATCGCTATCTTGCCTTCAGGTATAAGGACAAACACCTTGATACCGGCACGCGCCCCATAAGCTGCCGCTGATGCAGATGTGTTGCCTGTAGAGGCACAGATTACTGCCTGGGCACCGTCCTCTACGGCCTTTGAAATAGCCATAGTCATCCCGCGGTCTTTAAAAGAACCTGTCGGATTAGCCCCCTCGAATTTTAAATATATGGATATATCCGGATTGATTGCCTTTGTAAGATTTTTACATGCAATAAAAGGCGTATTACCTTCATTCAGGGTTATAACAGGTGTCTTATCTGTTACCGACAAATATTCTCTGTATTGTTCAATCACGCCTTTCCAGTGCATTATATTCTCCTCATTCAATTACCCTCTTCCACACGTATCATTACAGTTTTTTCAGATACAGAAGGAAGTCTGTCTATCTTCTCAAGGGCATTTTTCACATCGTGCTCACATGCCTCGTGTGTCATCATGACTAAGGGGACATTACACCCTTCTTTTCTCCCCTTCTGTATGACTGACTCAATGCTGATATTATGTTCACCAAGGATGCCTGATATAGTTGACAGGACACCGGGTTTATCAACCACAGTAAACCGGAAATAATACATCGAAATGATATCATCAATACTGAGGATTCTCAGAGGGATCCTGTTCTCCTCCTTAAATGATGCAGGAGGTATCTTCCCGCATCCGCCTTTCAGGATATTTCTTGAGATATCAATTATATCAGCTACCACGGCGCTTCCTGTTGGTAAATCCCCTGCTCCCCTCCCGTAAAATAGTGTCGGGCCCGCAGAGTCTCCGGTTATATACACGGCATTAAACGCATCATCAACTGTTGCTATCAGATGATTCCACGGAACTAAGGTCGGATGCACCCTGACCTCTATGCTGTCATCCTTCATCTTTGCAATTGCGAGGAGTTTAATCCTGTAATTAAACACCTTTGCATAGCTAATATCTACAGGTAAAATCCCTGATATGCCCTCTGTATATATATCTTTAAAATTTACAGGTGTGCCAAATGCAATATTTACAAGGATAGCAAGCTTGTGCGCCGCATCTATTCCATCTATATCAAATGCAGGGTCTGCTTCAGCATATCCGAGAGCCTGCGCCTCACGCAGAACATCACCGAACTCCCTCTCCTCATTTGTCATTTTAGTCATGATATAATTTGATGTTCCGTTCACTATCCCGTAAATTGTCTCAATCCTGTTGGCAGCCAACCCTTCCCGTATGGCCTTAATAACCGGTATACCACCGCACACACTCGCTTCAAAGTAAAGATCAACATTACGGGATGATGCTGCATGGTATATCTCTTCTCCATTGAGGGCAAGAAGGGCCTTATTAGCTGTAACAACATGCTTTCCGTTATTTATCGCAGACAGGATGTGACTCCTGGCCGGTTCCACTCCTCCCATCACTTCGACAACTATGTCAACTGCAGGATTTTCAGTAATATCTTTTATATCAGTGGTTATCAAGTTTCCGGATACCCCTTCAGGCAACGGTTTTCCAGGATCTCTGCGAAGTATCTTTTTTATCTCAATAGGAACTCCTATCCTCCGTTTGATCAGTTCTCCGTTCCTTCTGAGTATGTCAATCACACCCGATCCAACCGTGCCGAGACCTATGAGACCTATGCCAATCTTATCCTTCATTATTTGCACAACACCTTCTTTATCCCATGCACCGCCTGCCTTATGCGGTGTTCATTCTCAACAAGCGCAAACCTTACATAATCATCACCATACTCGCCGAAACCTATGCCAGGGGAAACAGCAACCTTACCTTCAGTCAATAACAGTTTCGAAAACTCAAGAGAACCAAGATGCCTGAATTGCTCAGGTATCTTAGCCCATACGAACATAGTACCGAGAGGCTTTTTAATATTCCATCCAACCCTCTCCAGTCCTCCGATAAGCGCATCCCGCCGCTTCCTGTATGTCTCAACCGTTTCCTTCACACAATCCTGCGGACCATTCAGTGCAATGATACCGGCAATCTGAATCGGCTGAAACACACCATAGTCGAGATAGCTCTTTATCTTTGTAAGCGCCCCGACCATTTCCCTGTTCCCAACACAGAAACCAATCCTCCATCCCGGCATGTTATAACTCTTTGACACTGAATAAAATTCAACTCCGATATCCTTAGCGCCGGGCACCTGAAGAAAACTTGGGGCAGTATATCCGTCAAATACAATGTCTGCATAAGATATATCGTGGACTACCATAATATCGTTATCAGTAGCAAAGTCTACAATCCGTTTAAAGAACTCTATGTCAACAACAGCCGTGGTGGGATTATGTGGAAATGAGATGATAAGCAT